>JASIGD010000304.1 GCA_030045295.1 Streptosporangiaceae bacterium | reverse complement strand
CCGGTGAAGCCGCTGGTCAGCGGGATGCCGGCGAAGGTCAGCAGGAACAGCGCGAAGATGCCCGCGACCAGCGGCGAGCGCCGGCCCAGGCCGGCCCACCGGGACAGGTGCCCGGCCTCGCCGCCGGTGTCCCGGACCAGGGTGATCACCGCGAACGCGCCGACCGTGGTCAGCCCGTAGGTGGCCAGGTAGAACAGGCTGCTGGACAGCCCCGCGACGCTGACCGCGATGACCGCGGTCAGCACGAACCCGGCGTGCGCGATCGAGGAGTAGGCGAGCAGCCGCTTCACGTCGGTCTGGGTGATGGCGATGACCGCGCCCACGACCATGGTGAGGACGGCGATCACCCACATCGCCGGGCGCCAGTCCCAGCTCAGGTTGCCGAACGCGACGTAGAACACGCGCAGCAGCGCGCCGAACGCCGACACCACGACACAGGACGCCATCAGCGCGGTCACCGGGGTCGGCGCGCCCTGGTACACGTCGGGCTTCCAGCCCTGGAACGGCACCGCCCCGATCTTGAACAGCAGCCCGATGCCGGTCAGCGCGATCCCCGCGAGCAGCAGGGTCGAGTTCGAGGTGTTGCTGGCCGCGGTCGAGGCGATAGCCGACAGCGAGACCGACCCCGCGAACCCGTAGAGCATGGCGATGCCGAACAGGAAGAAGGCCGAGGAGAAGGCGCCGAGCAGGAAGTACTTCATGGCCGCCTCCTGCGACAGCAGGCGGCGGCGCCTGGCCAGCCCGCACAGCAGGTACAGCGGCAGCGACAGCACCTCCAGGGCCACGAACATGGTGAGCAGGTCGTTGGCGGCCGGGAACAGCAGCATCCCGCCCACCGCGAACAGCGTGAGCGGGAAGATCTCGGTGTGCATCATCCCGGCGGCCAGGCCCTCGCGCTCTTCCGGGCTGCCGGGCGGCGCGGCGGCCTGCGCGGCGAACGGGCTGTTGCTGTTGTCGGCGATGAGCAGCACGCTGACGAAGGCGAGGACGAGGATCGTGCCCTGGATGAACAAGGTGGGGCGGTCCACCGCGACCGCGCCCATCGCGGCGATGTGGCCGGGGCTGCCGTGGGCGAAGATCGTGCTGGACGAGGCGACGACGATGGTCAGTATGAAGGCGACGGCCAGCGAGCCCAGCGCGAGCATCAGGTGGATGGGACGGCGCAGGTCGCGCGGCGCGAACGCTTCGACCAGGACACCGACTATCGCGGCCGCGAAGACGACCACGATCGGGGAGAGCTGGCCCCACTCGATGCTCGGCGCCGGAATCGCGCCGCTGACGGTGCTGGTCACGGCGGCGTGCGCCGCGAGGGCGGCGTGCGCCGCGGGGGCGGGCAGAGCCGCCGGGGCGCCGGTCACGGTGCGATTCCCTTCTGCGCGGCCTTCAGGTACACCGAGGTCGTGGTGTACCCGGGATACCCCGGCGCGGGATGCGCGGGCGCCGGATTCGACACGCCGACCTGCTTCATCGTCACGCTGACCGCGGGGTTGATGATGTCCAGCACCGGCTTGGGATAGACCCCGACCCCGATGATCAGCACGATCAGCGGCGCGACGGCCAGCAGCTCGCGCATCTTCAGGTCCTTCATCCCGGCCACCTCGTCACGGACCGGCCCGTTCATGGTCCGCTGGTACATCCACAGGATGTAGATCGCGGCCAGGATGATCCCCGCGGTGGCGAAGACGGCGGGCAGCTTATACCGGGAGAACGTGCCGACCAGGACGAGGAACTCGCTGACGAAGGTGGACAGCCCCGGCAGCGAGAGCCCGGCCAGGCCGGAGACCAGGAACAGCCCGGCCAGCAGCGGGGCGACGCTCTGCACGCCGCCGAAGTCCGCGATCCGGTCCGAGCCGCGCCGGGTGATCAGGAACCCGGCCAGGATGAACAGCGCGCCGGTGGCGAACGCGTGGTTGACCATGTACAGCGTCGCGCCGGACACGCCCTGGCTGGTCATCGCGAAGATGCCGAGCGAGATGAAGCCGAAGTGGGAGACCGAGCTGTAGGCGATCAGCCGCTTCATGTCGGCCTGCCCGATCGCGACGATCGCCCCGTACAAGATCCCGATCACCGACAAGGTGAGGATCAGCGGCGTGAAGTACTTCGCGCCGGCCGGGAACAGCTCGAAGCAGTACCGCAGCATCCCGAACGTGCCGACCTTGTCCAGCACGCCGACCAGCAGCACGGCCGAGCCCGGCTGCGCCGCCGCTGCGGCGTCGGGCAGCCAGGTGTGGAACGGCCACAGCGGCGCCTTGATCGCGAACGCGATGAAGAACCCGAGGAACAGCCACTTCTGCACGGTCGAGCTCAGCGATACGTGGATCAGCTCGAAGAAGTTGAACGACCCGTGGAACCCGGTCGCCGCGCTGTGCGTGGAGTACACGTACAGCGCGATGACCGCGACCAGCATGAGCAGCCCGCCGAGCAGGCTGTAGAGCAGGAACTTGACCGCCGCGTACTGCCGCTTGCCCACCCCGTAGCTGCCGATCATGAAGTACATCGGCACCAGCATGGCCTCGAAGAAGACGTAGAACAGGAAGACGTCGGTCGCCGCGAACACGCCGATCATCATCGTCTCGAGCACCATCATCAGCGCGAAGTAGGTCTTCACGCTGTGCCTGCCGGTCTCGGCGTCGTTCCACGAGGCCAGGATCACCACCGGCATCAGCACCGCGGACATGGCGATGAGCACCAGCGCGATGCCGTCGACGCCGACCGCGTAGTCCACGCCGAAGGCCGGGATCCACGAGTAGCTCTCGGTGAACTGGTAGTTCGGCCCGCCGACCTGGAACTTGACCGCGATGATGATCACCACGACGAGCGTCACCAGGGAAAACGCGAGGGCCGTCCACTTGGCCAGGTCGTCGCGCGCGCTCCGGTCGGCCGGGGCGCTATCGGCCGGCAGGCCGGGGATCAGCGCGATCACCAGGGCGCCGAGCAGCGGCACCGCGCCCGCCACGGTCAGCCAGGGGAAGCCGTTCATCAGAGCCTCACCACCAGGAGCAGGGCGATCAGCACGGCCGCGCCGGCCAGCATCGACAGCGCGTAGGACCGCACGAAACCGGTCTGCATCTTGCGCCACCGCCCCGATGTCCCGCCCACCAGGGCCGCCAGCGAGTTCACCAGCCCGTCCAGGCCGCGGTTGTCGAAGTACACCGACAGCCGGGTCAGCCACTGGCCGGGCCGCATCAGGACCGACTCGTTGAACGCGTCGCCGTACAGGTCCTTCCTGGCCGCGTTGACGAGAAATCGCCCGTGCGGCGCGGTCGCCGGGATGGGGACCCGGCCGTACATCATCCAGGCCAGGCCCACGCCAGCCAGCGCCAGCAGCAACGCCACGGACCCGGCCACGGTGAAATAGCCGTGCGGGACCGGCACCAGCCCGACGACCGGGGCGAGCCACTTCTCGAGCCGGTCGTTGATGATGAGGAACGCGCCGGCCCCGACCGAGCCGATCGCGAGCACGATCATCGGCCACGTCATCACCGGCGGCGACTCGTGCGGATGCCGCACCGGCCCCTGCTCGGCGTCCGCGGTCGTGCCGGACCCCTCCGCGTGCTCAAGTTCCCAGCGCCGCTTCCGGTACCAGGTCATGAGCATCATCCGGGTCATGTAGAACGCGGTGATGCCCGCGCCGATCAGCGCGCAGATGCCGAGCACCCAGCCGCCCGCGCCGTGCTCGGTGAAGTCCGCCTCGATGATGGGGTCCTTGGCGAACCAGCCCGAGAACGGCGGGATGCCGATGATGGCCAGGTACGCCAGGCCGAACGTCACGTAGGTGACCGGCAAGAAGCGCGCGAGCCCGCCGTAGTGCCGCATGTCCTGGTCGTCGTCCATGCCGTGTATCACCGAGCCCGCGCCCAGGAACAGGCCCGCCTTGTAGAACCCGTGACAGAGCAGCAGCGCGATCGAGAACACGTACCCTTCGGGCCCGAGGCCGGCGCCGAGGGTCATGTAGCCGATCTGGCTCATCGTCGACCCGGCCAGCGACTTCTTGATGTCGTCCTTGGCGCAGGCGATGATGCCGCCGAACAGCAGCGTGACCGTGCCCACCACGGCGATCCCGATCCGCGCGTCCTCCGAGACCGCGAGGATCGGGTTGGACCGGACCAGCAGGTACACCCCGGCGGTGACCATGGTGGCCGCGTGGATCAGCGCCGACACCGGCGTGGGGCCCTCCATCGCGTCCAGCAGCCAGGACTGCAGCGGCACCTGCGCCGACTTCCCGCACGCCCCGAGGAGCAGCAGCAGCCCCAGCGCGGTGGCCACCCCGTTCCCGGCCGAGCCCACCTTGTCGAACACCCCGGTGAAGTTCACCGTGCCGAACTCGGCGAACATCAGCATGATCGCGACGGACAGCCCGGCGTCGCCGACCCGGTTGGCGATGAACGCCTTCTTCGCCGCGACCGCCGCCGAGTTCCGGTACTGCCAGAACCCGATCAGCAGGTAGGACGCCAGGCCGACGCCCTCCCAGCCGGCGTAGAGCACCAGGTAGTTGTCGCCGAGCACGAGCAGCAGCATGGCCGCGAGGAACAGGTTCATGTAGCCGAAGAAGCGCCGGCGTTCGCTGTCGTGCGCCATGTAGCCCACGGAGTAGATGATGATCAGCGACCCGACCCCGGTGATCAGCAGCACGAAGCAGATCGACAGCTGGTCGACCAGCAGCCCCAGGCTGACCTGGAAGTCCGCCACCGGGATCCAGGAGTACAGGTGCAGGTCCTGGCTCCGGTCGCTGTCCCCCAGCAGGGTGAAGAAGGCGATCAGGCCGTACACGAACGCCGCGACCGGCATGGCCACGCCGAGCAGGTGGCCCCACCGGTCGGTGCGGCGGCCGCCGAGCAGCAGCACCGCGGCGCCGAAGATGGGGAAGGCGAGCAGCAGCCACGAAACCCGCAGCGCTCCGGTCGCCGGCACTGTGGTCTCAGCAGCCAGCACCGTCACGGCATGACCAGCGGCCAAGCCTGTCAACGTCGTCATCCCTTCCGCTCAGTACTTCAACAAGTTGGCGTCGTCCACCGACGCGGACCTGCGCGCCCGGAAGATCGCCATCAGGATCGCGAGGCCGACGACGACCTCGGCGGCCGCCACCACCATCACGAAGAAGGCGATGACCTGCCCGTCCAGGTTCCCGTGCATGGCGGCGAACGCGACGAACGCCAGGTTGCACGCGTTGAGCATCAGCTCGATGCACATGAAGATCACGATGGCGTTGCGCCGGACGAGCACGCCGACCCCGCCGATCACGAACAGGATCACCGCCAGCGCGACGTAGTGCACGGGGCTCATGGGTCGGCCCTCCCGGACGGCGCGATCTCCCGCTCGGCGGTTTCCGCCGTGATCTCCACCGTCTCCTCAGCCGGAACGAACTGGGGTGCTTCGGTCACGTCACGCTGGGACAGCACCGTACTGACCGAAGGATCGGACGTACTGCCGTCCGGCAGCAGGGCCGGCCGGTCCGCGGCGTTGTACAGCGCGTACGTGCCCGGAGCCGGGTCCGGCGCCAGGTCGCCGCTGACCAGCCGCCGGGCCGCGAGCTCCCGCTGGTTCGGCCGCGGCGTGGTGCGCTCGCGGTACGCGAGCACCATCGCGCCGACCGCCGCGGTGATGAGCAGCGCGCCGGTGACCTCGAACGGGAACACGTAGGTGGTGAAGATCAAGGTGGACAGGCCGGTCAGGTTGGTCGCCCCGAACGCGGCGGTGGGACGGGCGGCCGGCCCGATCGCGGCGTGCCCGATGGCGAGCGCCAGGATCACGAGCAGGCCGATCGCGGCCAGGCCGGCGGCCAGCCGCTGCCCCTTGATCGTCTCCACCACCGAGTCGCCGGAGCTGATGCCGATCAGCATGAGCACGAACAGGAACAGCATGAGGACGGCGCCGGTGTAGACGATGATCTGCACGAACGCGAGGAACGGCGCGCCCTGCATCGCGTACATGGTGGCCAGGCAGAGCATCACCACGGCGAGCATGATGGCGCAGTGCACCGCCCGCCGGACCAGGATCATGGCCAGCGCCGCGCCCACGGACAGGACGGCGAGGATCCAGAACAGGGTTTCCCGGGCGATGGCGTCGGTGTTGGTGCCGTTCGCGGGGGCCGCGGCGAGGGCGTGTGTCATCGGTCCCCACCTTCCTCCTCCCGGTCCGCCTCATGCTCGGCTTTGCGCAGTTCCGGCGCCCAGGTCAGCGAATCGTCCGGCTCGGTCGCGAACACCGCGGGACCGGACGGCCCGCCGGGACCCGCCATCCCGGGCGCGCGCGGTCCGGCGGTCACGCCCGCCGCGCCGAGACGGTAGTAGTCCTTCTCGTCGTCGCCGAGCCGCATCGGATGCGGCGGGGCCTCCATGCCCGGCCGCAGCGGCACGAGCAGCTGCTCCTTGGTCCAGATCAGCTTTTCCCGGTCGTCGTCGGCGATCTCGTACTCGTTGGTCATGGTCAGCGCGCGAGTCGGGCAGGCCTCGATGCACATGCCGCACAAGATGCAGCGCAGGTAGTTGATCTGGTAGACGTGCCCGTACCGCTCGCCGGGGGAGAACCTGGCCTCGTCGGTGTTGTCCCGGCCCTCGACGTAGATGGCGTCCGCCGGGCAGGCCCACGCGCACAGCTCGCAGCCGATGCACTTCTCCAGCCCGTCCGGCCACCGGTTGAGCTG
>JASIGD010000033.1 GCA_030045295.1 Streptosporangiaceae bacterium | reverse complement strand
GTTCTACCTGGCCCGGCTGCTGCTGGCTCACGGCCGGCTGCTGCGGCGCACGGGGAACCGGAAGGACGCGGTCGAGCGGCTGCGCCGGGCCAACGACCTGTACCTGGCGCTGCGCGCCGCGCCGTTCATCGCCCGGACCGAAGAGGAACTGGCGGCGTGTCATCTTCCGGCTGACCCGGCGAGCAAGCAGCCCGTGCTGGCGCTGACCAGCCGGGAAACCGAGGTGGCCCACCTGGTGGGGAAGGGCCTGTCCAATCGCGAGATCGCGGCCGAGCTGTTCATCAGCCGCAAGGCGGTGGAGTACCACCTGGGCAACATCTACGCCAAGTGCGGCCTGCACGGGCGCCAGCAGCTGCGCCGCTACGTCGAGCAATGGCGCCAGCCGGCCGCGGTCTGATCGGCATCGCGATAGGCGCTGGGACCCTCGGCAGGGGTTTGGCTACGGCCTTCGCTAGCGGCCTTCGCTAGGGGCTTCGCTCGGGAGCTTCGCTAGGGGCTTCCTGGGGAGGCGAACTAGGGAGTTTGCCTAGGGACGGCGGCTTCTGCCCGGCCCATAGTGGATACATACACAAGAACAACCGAGAACAGAAAGGAAACCGGGCGCGCGCCCCTAGCTCAACGGCAGAGCAACGGACTCTTAATCCGGAGGTTGGGCGGTTCGACTCCCCCCGGGGCGCACCAAAGCAGAAGTGCCCTTCCCTCCGCCTGGGCGGAGGGAAGGGCACTTCTCATGCCTCGACCCGGTTAACGGCGGTCGACGGAGGTGAACGATATGACACTGTCAACTGACGGCACGCTGGTGCTGATCGCGATCGTAGCGGTCGTATCGCCCATCCTCGCGGAGTTCACGGGACGGTTGGCGATTCCGGACGTGGTGACTTGGCTGGCTGGCGACACGCCGGCGGGAACTGGCAGCGGCGTGAGCACGGCGTCGTTCTGCTCTGTCTCGGCCATCGCGCGGGAACTGACCGAGACCGGCGCACATGCTACGGGCGGGCAGGCCGAGGCGGGGTGACATCAGCACGGGACTGGCAGCGCGGATGGGACCACATCTGGCGGCTGTCCCGTCGCAGCGCGCTGGTAAACCGCCATCGTGTCGGCGTCGAAACTCGAGCTGTAGGAAACCCAGCTCACGCACCCGCCCTGGTGCCGACCCCCGGTCACGCCGTAAAGGTCGCCCCGGCCCGTCTGGGAGTCGTAGTCGGCGAGCCAAGGGCCCCCGCTCGTCCCGTCGGCAAAGCCGCCGCAGCGGAAGGACGGGTACCCGCGGCGGGCGACGGCCTGGTTGAGGCAGATAACCGGCTGACCACCGGTGCCTGCGGGATACCCGACCACGACGGTCCACCGCGGTGGCTTGCTGCCCACGACCAGCGGGTCGCCGCCTACGACGCTCTGGAGCGTGCGCTCCTTCCCGCCGACGTCCTGCGGCCGCACGGTCAGGAAAGCGAAATCCGCCTGGGGATCCTGGTCCAGCATCCAGCGCTGGCTGACGTAGGCGCCGGTCACGTCCCAAGCGCCGTAGGGTGCCTGACCGTCGTGGTACATCGGGACGAACTCGAGGTCCTTCGCATCTCCTGACAGGCAGTGCGCCGCGGTGGCGATCAAGTCCCCTGAGGGGCTGTCCACCACGCTGGCGGAGCAGAAGTGCGGCTCGCTTTGCCATGATCCCTGGAACAGGGCGCCCACCTGCGGGAGACCGTCGAAGGAGGCGGCATCGGGGGAAACGGCGCCTCCGCCGGGCAGCAGGATCGCCGCTAGCGCCGCTCCCGCCGCGACGGCTGCGACGATCCAAGGGGCCGCGCGGCTCGACAGCGACCGCCGAGCCGCGTTGACCGCAGGCCGCACGCGAACACCTCCTCCTCAGGGGATCTCCGGTCAGGGCAATCCGCGGGCCGGGGTCAATCCGCGCGACCAACCGTGGCGAGCAGCTGGGGGTCGGCCTGGGCGTCGGTTTTGAGGGACGCGCCCCGGTGCAGGAGGAACGGCGTGGTGATGTTGACGGCCATCCCGACCACCATCACCGCGACGTAGGCGATCGTTCCCGACGTCGACAGGTGAGTCGCAGGAACGAACCCGAGGAAGAAGGTGAAGACCGCCCCGGCCACCCCAGCACCGACGACCAGCGCGAGTCCCAGCGTCCCGCCCGGGATCTTGAACGGGCGCGGGGCGTTTGGCTTGGTGATGCGTAGCCGCACCACCGAGATGTACATCAGGAAGTACATGATCAGGACCGTCTGAGCGACCAGCGCGGTGAGAATCCAGTAGTAGGTGTTGATGCTGTTGACGAACACCATCGCCAGCGCGACCACCGAGCCGAGGATCGCCTGCAGGAGCAGGATCTTGGTGGGGGCGCCGCGGCGGTTGGTCCGGCCCCACCACGGGCTCAGGTGGCCGTCTCCGGCGACCCGGCGCATCCCTTCGGCCGGGCCCATGCTCCAGGAGGCCAGGCCGCACAGTACGCCGATGATCACCAGCACGCCGAACGGCTTTACCAGCGAGCTGATGCCGAGCTTGGCGAAGAAGATGGACACCGCCTGCATGATCCCGCCGGCGAGCTCGATCTGCTTGGACGGCACGACCATGGCGATGGCCACGCTGCCCAGGATGGACAGCGACGCGACCGTCGCCGCCGACATCAGCACCGCCCGGGGGTAGCTGCGTTTGACGTTCCGGGTCACGTGGGAGTAGAAGCCGCCGATCTCCATCCCGGCGAAGGCCACGACAATGCCGGCCGCGTAGACCAGGCTGGCCAGGCCGTGCCAGGTCGGCACGATGCTGGTGGCGTGGAAGGGGACCTGCGAGGGATTGCCGCTGCCGACCCACCACAGGCCCAAAGCGATAATCGCCAAGGTCGGGATGGCGGTCCCGATCACGACACCTATCCCGGTCCAGCGGGCCGACTTCAGGGATCCCAGCAGTGACGACAGCGTCACGCCCCAGAAGATCACCAGCATGACGGGCACCAGGAACGCCTTGTTCTGGGACAGGTTCGGGTTGATCACGTACGCGGCCGTCGTGGCCAGGAACACCATCACCGTGGGAAACCACGCGATGTTATTCGACCAGTCGCACCACACGGCCAGGAAGCCCCACCGGGAGCCGAACGCCTCCCGGACCCACCGGTACATGCCGCCGCCCACGGTGGTCGCCAGTTCGGCCGAGCACAGAGCCACCGGGATCAGGTAGGTGAGGACGGCGATGGCGTAGAAGAAGATCGCCGACCAGCCGAAGGTGGCCGTGGTGGGCAAGTTACGGATGCTATCCATGGCAGCGATCAGCACCAGCGCCAGGCCGATCGCACCCAGCCTGCGTCCGGTGCGCGCGGCCGCCGGCGCCTCGACGAGGGGCTCGGCCAGCGCCGTGACCGAGCTTTCCGCGGCCAGTGATCCGGTGCCGCCGTCAGCGTGACGGCCGCCGGTCAGATGCCACTGTCGGATCGTCATGACACTAGCTCCTTGGGTCGGGTGTCGGTGACGGGAGTCTTCGGCTTCATGAACCGGCCGACGAGAGGCAGTTCGGATACGGACTCGGCGCGGGCGATGGCCAGGCCGGCCCTTGGCATGTGAGCCCGGTCGTCAGCGACCGAGTAGCGGGGACGCCATTCGGGGTCGTACTTCTTGTTGAAGTTCCATAGCGACTCGATCTGCATGCTGTCGCTGAAGCGATGGAATACGGCCTTCTCCGCCGAATGCCACGGCCCCGCACCGTTCTCCCCGGCTACCACGGCGCGCATCGTGGCGAAGTTGAGGCCGAGGCCGTTCAGTCCTCGTTCGGCCATCCAGTTGATCGTCTCGATGATCACGAAGTCGGTCAGGCCGTTGGGCGCGTCGGGGTCGCTCGTCCTGCGCATGAGGTCCAGGGAGTAGCCGTTAATGTGGCTCGCGGGGACGTACTGGTTGAACGCCACCGGCCGGCCTTCGGGGTCCATGCAGACGGCCAGCAGGAGGCCGGCGTCGCGCTCGTCGAACATCCGGCTCAGGGTCATCGAGAAGCCGCGCTCCGCCTCGCCCTGACGCGTCTCGGTCGCCAGATCATCCAGCTGCTTGCGCAGTTCCGCGTCGGCCTCCAGGGTGGGCATGACCACGACGTGGTAGCCGGACTTGGACACCCGGTTGTAGGCCCCTCGCAGCGACTTCATCGACTTGCCCCGGAGCGAGAAGGTCTGGCAGTCGACGATCGCCTCGTCACCCATGTAGACCCCGGTCAGCCCGGCCGCCCGGTAGATCGGAAGCCAGGGCGCGGATGCGCCGAGGACGCAGATGTACCACCCGTTGGTGTCGGCCAGGTCCATCGCGTCGGACCAGGCGTCCAGGCGCTCGTCGACGGGTCCGATCGGGTCGGGCGACACGAGCATGACGCGGTTGATGACCGAGTAGGCCACCAGGGTGTTCCCGGAAAATAGCCACGACTTGTCGTCCCGCAGGGCGAAGTAGTCGAGTGTGTCGCCGCCGTAACGATCGAAGATGGCACGGGCGCGCTCGAACGCCCTGGTTCGCTCCTCTCCCGTTCGCCGGTGCTCGCGGCCAGGCAGAGCGGTGGCCAGGACGAGGATCACGGTGCCCACGATGGCGACGACGACCAGGGCGCGGACCCGTTGGTTGTTGTCGAAGGCGTCCGCCACTCCGGCGGCCAGGGCGATGACGACCAGGCTGATCATGATGACCCAGCCCAGCGCGCGGCGGAAGCCCGACGGGCTGACCCGGAAGTGGCGGTGCTCGAGCAGTAGCCACAAGCCGAACAAGCAGGCGATGATCGACCCTTCCAGCCCCACGTCTCGGGTCAGGCGGTAGACCGTGCTCGCCAGCAGCAGGACCAGAGCCGCCAGCCAGGCCCTGCGGTAGCCCAGCCGCACCCCTCGAGCCACTCCGGCCAGAGCCAGGCCGCCGATCACGGCGGTGACGCCGCTGACGGGATGAATGCCGAAGGGCAGCCAGTGATCGACTGGACGGGTCCAGCGGACCGACCACAGGAACGCGAAGACCACGTTCAGCAACCCGGCGATGAGCAGCGTGAACGCGGCCACCCGCCGGACCCGGCGACGGCGCACCCACGGCATCAGGGCCCGCTCGCTGATAGGCCAGGTGGCTCCGGTGGGGAGATGGCCGACGACCTCAAGCGTCTGGGGGCGGGCCCGCTCTGGCGCGAGAACCAGTCGCTCGAGAAGAGAAGGCTTACCGATGGGACGTTCGGCCAGGGACAGCGAAACCGACAACACAGACCCGGCCGTCAGCTCGACCATAGACAGCCGCCGGACAGCCAAGAACGGCGTCGGCAGCCCGAACCTGGCCTTTCGCCCGCGGACGACCTCGGTCGCGCATCCCGTGTTGGCGTAGAACCCCTCTCCCACCTGGGAGAGCTCGGGCTCGTGGGTGTGGCCGGTGATCAGGCCGGCGTACCCCGCGGAGATCAGCCGGGCTGCTTCGGCCCGGACGGTTGCGTTGTGGGCCGCCGCGTCACCCCGGTCGCTGACCGAGGCGTCGGCCAGGGCGCGGTTGACCCGGAGCATGGTGGCGATCCCCGTTACCGCGGCCACCACCGCGAAGGCGACGACCAGGATGCCGAACCAGACCAGCCACCGCTCGGCGTGATGGTTCAGCAGCGGCTTGACCCCGGGCGCGAAGGACATGAAGCGCAGCACCAGCGCCGCCGCGAACGGCACCGCCAGCCACCACAGCCATCCCGCGACCATCCGGTACAGCAGGCGCGATCCGAGGAAAGCGGACGGATCCCCGTTGCACCACCGGACGCCCTCCAGCAGCGCGCCCGGCTTGTCACGCGACGCGAGCTTGGGCAGCACCTGACGCACCACATGGTGGCCCAGCGGCGTGTCGACCGGGGACCTGGGATCGTCAAACGCGTTGTACTGATCGAACTGATGACCGTGCATTACCCGAACCAACTGGCTGCCGTTCCCCGTCGCCACCTCGAGGTCGCAGGCCAGCGCCACGTCGGTCAGGCCAAGGCGGTCGCGAAGCACCGCGACCGAATCGGGGTCCCAGGCGAGCTGGCCGTCGTGGTTTCCGGGGGTCAGCACGACGCGATGATCCCGACCTTCAGCGAAGCGCTTGACCGCTTCGGTGAACTGAGGATGGGAATCCAGGATCGCGGTCACGTCGGGAGCCGCCGCGAGCATCTCGAACCCGTCGCCGGCGATCACCAGCATCCCGGGCTCGTGGAAACCGTTCAGCAGCTCCGAAAGCTCGTCGGCGGCGCGCGCGGACACCTGCGACGCGACCGGCGCGAGGTGCAGGTCGCTCACCACGACTACCCGGTCGCCCCGCCCCACTTCAAGCGTGATGAGATCGGGAACGAAAAATTGTTCGAGAGTCCGACTTGCGCCGGCCGCGCCGTCGGGGGCTTGGTCGAGGGACGTCGGCCACCTTAGCTCCTGGCCTTCCAGTACGTCAGTCATGACGTTGCCTCCGGCCGCATGATCGGGAACAAGATGACGTCGCGAATCGCCGGGACTTCGGCGAGGAGCATGACCAGCCGGTCGATGCCGATGCCGATGCCGGAGGTCGGCGGCAGCCCGAACTCCAGCGCGCGCACGAAGGCGGCGTCAGCCGGATGAGCCTCGACGTCTCCTCTGCCGGCCGCCGCAGCCTCGGCCTCGAACCGCCGCTGCTGCTCGTCGGGGTCGTTGAGCTCGCTGTATCCGTTGGCCAGCTCCCGGCCCGCGATCACGAGCTCGAAGCGGTCGGTAACGGTGGGGTCCTCGAGGGACTGGCGGGCGAGCGGCGAGACCTCGGTCGGGTAGTGGTAGATGAACGCCGGACCGGCGGTCTGGGTCATCAGCACCTTGTCGTAGAGCTCGAAGATCAGCTTTCCCGAACCCCACGACGGCAGGTAGGGGACATCGTTGGCTTCGCAGACCTGACGCACGTGCTGCACCGGCATGGATGGGTGCACCCGCTGGCCGAGCCGCTCTTCGAGCAGGTCGAGCAGGTCGAGGCGCGGCCAGGGCGGCTCCAGGTCGACGTGATGGCCCGCGAAGTCGAATTCGAACCGGCCGGTAGCGGCCTGCGCGGCTTCGGCGATCAGGTACTCGGTCAGGTCCATTCCGTCGTGGAAGTCGCCGAAGGCGCGGTACGCCTCGAGCGAGGTGAACTCCGGGCTGTGCCGGGTGTCGATCCCCTCGTTGCGGAAGTTACGGGCTATCTCGAACACCCGCTCATAGCCTCCGACCACCAGCCGCTTGAGGTAAAGCTCCGGCGCGATGCGCAGGCTGAAGTCGGTATCGAGCGCGTTGGCGTGGGTGAAGAACGGACGGGCTATGGCCCCGCCGGCCTGAGGCTGGAGGATGGGCGTCTCGACCTCCACGAAGTTCTGCGCCGCGAGCCGTTCCCGCAGGACGGAAAGAGTCTTGAAGCGGATGTCGAAGACCCGGCGGCTCTCCTTGTTGGCCAGCAGGTCCACCTCGCGCTGGCGGTACCTGGTTTCTGCCTCGCTGAGGCCGTACCACCTGTCGGGCAGGGGCCGGAGCGCCTTCGTCAGGATCTCCAGGCCCCTCACGTCCACCGAGAGCTCTCCTCGCCGACTGGTTATCACCTCGCCCGTGACGCCGACCCAGTCGCCAAGGTCGACAAGTCCCTCGACGGCAGCCGCGTCGTCCGGCAGGTGGTCGGCCTGGAACATCAGCTGAACGGCGCCGCTGGCGTCTTCGATGGTGACGAACCGAAGCTTGCCGTGACCCCGCATGGACACCACACGTCCGGCCACCCTGGTTACCTCACCGGTTCGCGTGTCAGGCTCCAGCTCGGAGTAGATCGCGTGCAATTCGGCCAACGTCGCGCTGCGCTCGAATCGGGTGGGATAGGGGTTGATGCCCCGGGCTTGGAGCGCGTCGCGCTTGGCCCGGCGTTCGGCGGTCTGGGCGGCCAGCCCGGCCAGGACGGTGGGGTCGGCCGACGGCTCTTGGTGTGCTGGCTCATGATGCAGGACTGGGGCGCTCATCGTGGCTGTCCGTCTTTCTCGGTTCAGTTGCTCGGTGTGGACAGGTCCACTGTCGGCTGCGCCAGGCGCGTAGTCCCTAGAGAAACTCCCTAGTTCGTCTCCCCAGGAAGGTCTCCTGGGATGGCGCCGTGCCGCCGGTTAGGCTCGTATTCGTCCGCAGTTGCCACCGCCACAGGCAGGAGCGAAATGGGCGTGCAGGACCGGCAGACCTCGCTCGACCCGTTCGTCGGCCGGGCAGCGGAGCTCACGCGTGTCGCCGAGGTAATGGCCCGGGTGGAGGCAGGACAGCCGTGGCTGGTGGCCATCGAGGGCGAAGCGGGGGTGGGGAAGACGGCCCTGGCGCGGCGGTGCCTGGCCGAGGCCACCGGCCTGAGCGTGCTGTCGGCTCGTGCTGACCAGGCCGAGGCCGATCTGGACTTCGGCATCGTCGACCAGCTGCTGCGAGCGGCCGGAGATGCCTCCCCGGCGGTCCCGCCGACGGACGGGACCAGCTCGCCTGCTTCGTCGTTCGCCGTGGGCGCGCGGCTGCTGCAGGTCGTGGGAGAACAGCAGGCCAAGGGGCCGGTGGCCATTTTGGTCGACGATCTGCAGTGGGGCGACCGTAAGTCGGTGGAGGCCTTGACGTTCATGTTGCGGCGGCTATCGGTCGATAACGTGGTGGCCTTCGTCACCTATCGCGGGACCGGCGGCCGCCTGGACGAGGCGGCCCAGCGGATGCTGCTCAGCGTCGAGAACCGGCTGCATCTGCCGCTAGCCGGGCTGGACGTGGATGAGGTTGCGATGCTGGCGGCCGCGCTCAGGGCGGGATCGGTGGACGATGAGGCCGTTCAGTGGCTCTACCGTCGTACCGACGGGCACCCGTTGTACCTGCGCACGCTGTTGAGCGAAGGGCTCGACTCCGATCCCGGGGCTCCGGGACGGCCGGCGGCGCCCCGGTCGCTGGCCGCGGTCATCGGTGCTCAGCTCAGGGCGTTGCCGCCAGAGGGCCGGGTGATTCTCGAGATGCTCTCGGTCCTGAACCTGCGGGTACCGCTCGCCCAGCTCGGCCAGGCGGCAGGAATCGACTCGCCCAGCGAGGCGATCGAGCCGGCGGTGGCCTCCGGTCTGGTGGACTGGTGGCCAGGAGAACCAACCTGCCCCGTCGAGATCCGCCACCTGCTTTTGCGCGACGCCATCTACGCCGGCATCACGGCCAGCAAGCGCCAAGCGATGCACGCTCGCGCCGCCGCCGTGGTCAGCGAATCGGCGTCCTGGGAACACCGGGTGGCCGCCCTGGACCGGCCCGACGAGAGCCTGGCCGCTCAGCTGGAACGCCTGGCGGGCGGGGAGCTGGCCGGCGGCCGCCTGGCGCTGGCTGCCACGCACCTGCAGTGGGCCTCGGACATCTCCCCGGTCCGGGCCGACCGGGAGCGGCGGCTGCTGACCGCCGCGCTGCACCTGCTACTGGCCGAGGAATCCCGCGGCCTGGCCCTGCGCCCGGCGGTGGAGGAGGCGGCGCCCTCCCCGCTGCGCAGTTGCGTGCTGGGTGGTATGGCCTTTTCCTCGGGCCAGCTCGGCGAGGCAGAGGAGCGGTTCAGCGAGGCGTTGGCGCAGGCGCGGGACGACCCGGACAGCCAGCCCCTGGCCGCGAAGATCGCCAACCGGCTGTCGGGCACCTACACGCTGCTGGGGGACGGGGAAAAGGTGATGACGTTCGGCCGGTGGGCGCTGGACACCGGCTGCCTGGACGCCGCCGCCGCCAGCCAGACGCGCACCCTGATCGCCATCGGGGCATCCCAGGTGGCAGGCCCGCGCGAGGCCCTGGCCGAGCTGGGGCACCTCGATCCTGACCCGGCGCGCGTTGGTCCTATCGACGTCGACGGCCTGTCGTTCCGGGGCGTGTTCCGGCTGCTGGCCGGCGACCTGGGCGGAGCGGTAAGCGACATGACCGCCAGCCTCGCGCTGGCGCGCAAGGGCGCCACCCTTACCCTGGGCCTGCGCGCCTACTTCTACCTGGCGCTGACCCAGTACCTGGCCGGGGCCTGGGACGAGGTGCTGCTCACCTCCGAGCAGGGATTTTCGGCCGCCGGGATCCATTCCCGCCGCTACGAGCTGCCGCTGCTGCACCTGGCGGCGGGGTGTGTGCCGGCCGGGCGCGGCGCGACCGAGGAGGCCGAACGTCACGCCCGGCTGGCCGAGGAGGCGGCGGCCAGCCTGGACTACGGGCAAGAACGGCTGTACGCGGCGATGGCCCGCGCGCTGGTGTGCCAGGCGTCAGGCGACTACCTGGGCATGGCCGACGCGCTGGGCCACTGGCAGGACGAGCAGGTCCTGGACGGCCGGAGCCGGGTGTACGCGGTACTGTGGCGGCCGCTACTGGCCGAGGGCCTGGTCGGCTCGGGCCAGTCGCAGCAGGCGGCTGCGGTCTTGGAGCGGATGCGGGCCGAGAGCGGCCAGGTCGGTTACATCCAGCCGGCCCTGGCCTGGCTGGAGGGATGGCTGGCCGAGCAGCGAGGCAGCCTCGACGAAGCCCGGGAGGTCTACCGGCGCGGCGAAGACGCCGCCGGCACGCAAAGCCCGGTGCACGTCGCCCGGCTGCTGCTGGCCCACGGCCGGCTGCTACGACGCACAGGTAACAGGAAGGAAGCGGTCGAGCGCCTGCGCCGGGCGAGTGAGTTGTTCCTGGGCCTGCGGGCCGCTCCTTTCATCGCCCGGACCGAGGAAGAACTGGCGGCGTGCCATCTTCCCGGTAACCCGGCGGCCAAGACGAGGAATCAGTCCGTCTTGGCGCTGACCAGCCGGGAGACGGAAGTAGCTCACCTGGTCGGGAAGGGACTGTCCAATCGCGAGATCGCGGCCGAGCTGTACATCAGCCAGAAGGCCGTGGAATACCACCTCGGCAACGTCTACGCCAAGTGCGGCCTGAAGGGACGGCAGGAGCTGCGGCGCTTCGTCCAGCAATGGCGTCAGCCGACCGCCGCGTAACCGGACCGCCGGGCGGGCCGGCCGATGATCGTGGACAGTTGCCTCGGTATTTCCGGGGGTTTAAGTCCACGATCAGGAAGGACCGGGGATCCTGGGCAGCGGCTAGGACGGCGGCCGCGCTGCGGCGGGGACCCGGGCCGCGGCCAGGACCGCCGACACGCTGCGGTCAACGTCGGCTTCGGTTGTCGCCCAGTTGCTGATGCTGACCCGCATGGCCCGGCGTCCGCGCCACGTGGTCGGGCCGCACCAGCAGGTGCCCTCGCGCTGCACCGCGGCGATCATCTCGCCGGTCGTACCGGCGTCCGCGCAGGCCGCCACGACCTGATTGAGCCGTACCTCGTTCAGGATCTCGAGCCCCCCGGCGGACAGGCCGGACGCGAACCGCCTGGCCAGCGCGACGTGCCGGCCGACCAGGCGAGAAACCCCGGCGCGGCCGAGGGCGGCCAGCACGGCCCACACCTCGGCGCCCCGCGCGCGCTGGGACGACTGGGGCGTAAACAGCATCGGGTCGCGGGCCGCGCCGACGGGCAGGTAGGCGGCCTCCGCTTGCATCGCGGCGCGCAGCGCCTCACCGTCGCGCACCAGGGCAAGGCCGCAGTCATAGGTCGTGTTCAGCCATTTATGGGCATCGGTGGCCCAGGAGTCGGCGGCGGCGACACCGGCGACCTGGCCAGCGACCTCGGGGCAGGCGGCCGCCCACAGCCCGAAGGCGCCGTCGACGTGTACCCACGCGCCCTGGGAGTGCGCCCAGTCGATGAGCGAGACGAACGGGTCGCTGGCGCCGCTGTTGACGTTGCCGGCCTGCAGGCAGACGATCGCCGGGCGGTCCAGGTCCGGCAGGTCGTCCGGGACGATCCGGCCCTGATCGTCGACGGGCAGCCAGGTGGCCCGGCCGCGGCCGAGCCCGATGAGGCCCAGCGCCTTGAGCACGGTGGCGTGGACCTCGGCACCCACCACGACTTGGACGGGCGGCGCGCCGACGAGCCCGAAAGAGGCGGCGTCCCAGCCGGCCTTCGCCAGCACGGCGTCGCGAGCCGACGCCAGGCAGGCTGCGTTGGCCATCGTCGCTCCGGAGACGAATCCCCCTGACGTCCCGGCGGGCAGGCCGAGCAGCCGGCACACCCATTCGATCGCCACCGAGTCCAGGCGGGTCGCCACCGGGGACATGACGGACAGCGCGGCGTTCTGGTCCCACGCGGCGAGCAGCCACGAGGCGGCGACCGCAATCGGCCACGCTCCGCCGATGACGAAACCGAAGTAGCGCGGGCCCGCGCTCGCGACCGTGGCGGCCGAGCCCACCTCGTCCAGCAACGCCAGCACCCGAGACGGCTCCAGCCCGGCCTCGGGTAGCGGGAAGTCCAGCTCGTCCAGGGCGAGTATCGCTTCGGGCGGTGCGTTGACCGGGCGATCAGCGAGCTGGCGCAGGTAGCGCCCGGCGCGTTCGGCGGCGTCGGCGAGCAAGGCCGCGCGCGGGTCATCACGTTCGCCGGTTCCGCCGCCCATGGCACCACCTTCCTGCACAGGCACGACGGTAGCGCCAATCCGGCACGGAACGCGCGGGCGGGCCGGGAATGGATCGACCGGGCTGGTCTATTGTCGGTCTTGATCCGTTTGTGAGGCTACGTCGGGCATGGAACGCCAGACCGTACGGAGGGGCGCGGTTTGCGGTGATTGACGACAGCGACGTGCGTGAGCGGCCGGGCCGGGTGTACCGCGAGGGCGGGACCACGTCCGACCTGGTCGCGTCGAAGCTGCTGCGGCCGCTGGCGCGGCCGGGCAGCATCCTGCGGTCGCCGCTGGTCGAACGCCTGGCCCGGGAGAACTCCCGTCCGATCGTGTCGGTGGTCGCGCCCGCGGGCTACGGGAAGACGACGCTGCTGTCGCAGTGGGCGGAGCGTAACGGCCAGGCTTTCGCCTGGGTGTCGGTCGACGAGAAGGACAACGACCCGAAGGTCCTGCTCAGCTACGTCGCGCAGGCCCTTGACGCCATCGAGCCGGTGGACGGGCGGGTGTTCGACGCGCTGGCCTCGCCGGTGAGCTCGGTGCCCGGTTCGGTGGTGCCGCGGCTAGGCTCGGCCTTCTCGTTGATGACCGAGCCGGTGGCGCTGGTCCTGGACGACGTGCACGTGTTGCATGACTCCGAATGCCGGGCCGCGCTTTCGGTGCTGGCCGAGCACGTGCCGGGTCGCTCCAGGCTGGTGCTGGCCGGACGGTCCGAGCCGCCGCTGCGGATCGCCCGGCTGCGCGCCGAGGGCAAGATCCTGGAAATCGGGCCTCGCGACCTGGCGCTCACCCCTGACGAAGCATCCGCGCTGCTGAGCGGGGCTGAGGTGGCGCTCGGCGAGGATCAGGTGGCGGACCTGCACCAGCGGACCGAGGGATGGCCGGCCGGGCTCTACCTGGCCGCGCTGTACCTGCGCGAGGGCGGCTCGCTGCCGAGCGCGGCGGCCTCGTTCGGCGGGGACGACCGGTTCATCACCGAGTACGTAGAGTCGGAGTTCCTGGCCCGGATCTCCCCAGCACAGCGGGCGTTCCTGACCCGGACCGCGGTGCTGGAGCGGATGTGCGCGCCGCTGTGCGAGGCGATGCTGGAGCGCCCTGGCTCCGGTACGGGCCTCGCGGAGCTGGCCCGGTCGAACCTGCTGCTGGTGCCGCTGGACCGTCGGGGCCTCTGGTACCGCTACCACCGCCTGTTCCGGGACATGCTGCTGGCCGAGCTGGAACGTACCGAGCCCGACCTGATCCCGGTCTTGCGGCGCCGCGCCGCCGCCTGGTACCTACGGAACGGACTGCCCGAGGAGGCGCTGGAATACTCGATCGCCGGCGGGGACGTCGGCACCGCGGCCCGCCTGGTGGAAGAACTGTGCCTGCCGGCGTACCGGCGCGGCCGGGTGAGCACCGTCCAGCGGTGGATGCGGTGGCTGGATGACCGGGGCGGGATCGAAGGACGGCCGATGGCCGCGGTGTGGGCCTCTATTCTCGCCGGGCGGACGGGGCGGCCGGTCGAGGCCGAACGGTGGGCGGACGCGGTCGACCGCTGGCAGTACGGGGATGCGATCCGCCCTGATGACCCGGCCGCCGAGGCGTGGGCCGCTGTCCTGCGGGCCGTGCTGTGCCGCCGCGGAGCCGAGCAGATGCGCTCCGACGCGGACGAGGCCGCCCGGGGACTCGCGGCGGCAGGCATCGTGGCGCCGGCCGCCGCGCTTTTCCAAGGGATCGCGCGCGTCCTGTGCGGGGACCCGGAGGCCGGCGACGAGTACTTCTGCGACGCGATCGGCAGCGGGGACGTCGGTGCACCCGATGTTCTCGCGACCGCGCTCTGCGAACGATCCTGGTTGGCGATGGCGCGCGGTGCCTGGAGCCAGGCCGAGGACCTGGCCGGGCAAGCGCGCGCCGTGCTGCGCCGGGCCGGGATCGAGGACAGCTACGTCACGCCGCTGGTCTGCGCGGCGCAAGCCCGCGCCAGCTGGCACCGAGGAGACGCCGCGGCGGCCCGGCAGCAGCTGATCGGTGCTCAGCGGCTGCGGCCGGTGCTGACCTACGCGGTCCCGCACCTGGCCGTGCAGGCCCGGATCGAGCTCACTCGCGTCCACCTCGCCCTGGGTGACCTCGCGGGGGCCAGGATGCTCATGAAGGAGATCGACGAGCTGCTCAAGCGCCGGCCGGACCTCGGGACGCTGGTCGGCGAGGCCCGGGCGCTCCAGGCCCGGCTGGCCGAAGAGCGCGGGTCCGCCGTCCCGGGTGCGTCGGCGCTGACCGGCGCCGAACTCCGGCTGCTGCCGCTGCTTACCACGCACCTGCCGTTCCCGCAGATCGGCGCCGAGCTGTTTCTCTCCCCGCACACGGTCAAGTCGCAGGCGATGTCGGTCTACCGCAAGCTCGGGGCCACCACGCGGAGCGAGGCGGTCGCTCGGGCCCGGGAACTTGGGCTGCTGGAAGGGTGACATCCGGTCCGAGCCGCGGGTCGGCGGGCTCGGACCGGGCGAGCGCTGGCGCGGCCGCTCCAGGTTAGTTCTCGGTCCCGCTGGGTTTCGGGCCGCTCGCGCGCAAACTGCCGAGCATGCTCAGGAGACCGAACCAGAACTGGGCGCCGGGGACGAGCGCGATGATCATGATGACGAAGCCGATCAGTACCAGTACCAGCTGCCAGAAGGAATCGCCGTGCCGGCTGAAGATCCCGCGCTGGTCCAGCCAGTTGCAGTGGGCGCCTGGCTCGGTGCAGTCGCGGACGGTACCCCAGCCGATCGGCAGGCCGGCCGAGGCCGCAGCCGATAGCTGCCCTTGGAGCTCTTCCAGGCATTGCTCCTGGCTCTTGGCGGAAGTTGTGCTGGCGCTGGGACTGGGAGTGATGGTGGGACAGTTGGTGTCTTTCACGGCGACGTTGCTGACGGCGGTGCTGACGGCGCTTTGGGTATAAAGGGTGCGCCCGATGGTAAGGGCGTTGATGTTGAGCAGCACGACCAGGATGGCCCCGACCACGAGGGTGATTACCGCGACGTGCCGCTTATACCAGCCCGATACGCGGTCCATATGGTCGTCGTACCATTGCTCAACCGAAGCCCGGAACCGGTTGACGTCACCTTCGGTGTTCTTGATCAAGGCCTGCAGCGACGGCTTGAACGGCACCATATCGGGCAGCGCCGCGACGCCCTGTTCAATGGTGGTCATCGTCGTCTGCCCTTCCGGATCGGGCACCACCAGGTCGATAACGGCGTCGGCGAACGAACTCCCGGAAATGTAGGAGGGCAGGCTCCTGCGCAGGCTCCACAGGCTTCTGATCCGCCGCAACAGGTTTCCGGCCTCCTGGTCCAGCGTCATCTTGGGCAAACGGCCCGGAGTTCCGCTCGCTGCCAGCGTGAGTTTCCGGCTGAAGATCTGGCCGGCCATGCCCTGGCTACTCAAGATCGGGCCGCCGAGTAGCGCACCGGTCGCCGATGGCGTCGTCGGTGCGGTTTGCTCGCCGGAAGGCTGCTCGGGAGGGACCTGCTGGGGAGGGGTTTGATCGGGAGTGGCTGGCCCGGCCGGTGCTGGCCCGGCGGGAGGTGGCTCGGCAGCGGAGGCGGCACCGGACTCCACCAGGCTCTTTACCGTCTCGTATTCCGCTTGCGCATCTTTCAGGTCCGTGGTCACGTCGTTACCGTCAACAAGCTCGCGCAGACCATCAAGCAAGTACGCCCCGCGCAGCCCGATGAAGCGTGCGATCATCTCGGTGACCACGGAGGCAAGCGCGGCAGTAACGCCGAACACAAAGGTCAGCCCAATGGCTAGGTCAATGATCCCTGAACTCAGCACTGCCAATCCCTCTGATAAATCACTCTCGTGCTGCTTGCCGCCGATCGTCCTCCTCTCGCCCGGCTTCGTAAAGTACATTTGCGCGGCGAGTCTTCGCCGTGCTTCGCCGCGATCAGCGGCCGATCGCGCTAGGCCGCCGGGCTGTTTTCTTCCGCGCGTAAATAATTAAGGCGGCCCCGCCACCGGACTGGCCGGGCCGCCCAGACGTTTCCGCGGAAACGCGGTAGCTCCGTGATCACGCCGGTGGCCGCAAATGCAGCGCGCAAGTAAGCATCCCGGGCAAAGCAGAGAAGGGAACATTCCCGGCAAAAAGCGCACGGCAGGTATAAACGTGCCCGGCCGGTCAGCTTGGCGCCTCGGGAGCACCGCGCCGCTGCGGCGCCGGGACTGCCGCCGCGGCGCACGTTCTGGTGAACACGGTGTTCGTCATCACGGCCCAGCCGGGTAAGACTGGAGCGTGACGCGCTGGGTGCTGCACGTGGACCTCGACCAGTTCATCGCTGCGGTCGAGGTCTTGCGGCATCCCGAGTTGCGCGGGCGGCCGGTGGTAGTGGGCGGGGACGGCGATCCGACCAAACGCGGCGTGGTCAGTACGGCCTCGTACGAGGCCCGCGAGCACGGCGTGCACTCGGGCCTGCCGCTGCGGACGGCCGCGCGTCGGCTGCCCGACGCCGTCTTCCTGCCGGTGGACCGGGCCGCCTACGAGGAGGCCTCGGACTCGGTCATGGCCGTGCTTCGCGCGACGGGCGCGGTGGTGGAGGTGCTCGGCTGGGACGAGGCGTTCCTCGGCGTGGACACCGACGATCCGGAGGCCTTGGCCCGCTCGCTCGCGGCCGGCGTTCGGGGGGCCACCCAGCTCGACTGCACGGTGGGGATCGGCGAGAACAAGCTGCAGGCCAAGATGGCTACCGGGTTCGGCAAGCCGGCGGGCGTGTTCCGGCTGACGCATCAGAACTGGTTCGAGATCCTCGGCGACCGACCCACCGACGCGCTGTGGGGCATCGGCGCCAAGACGGCCAAGAAGCTCGCCGATCTCGGCATCCGCACCGTCAGCGACCTGGCGGCCGCTGACCCGGACGCGCTCGCGGCGGTGTTCGGCCCGATGACGGGGCCTTGGCTGGTGCTGCTCGGCCGCGGCCGCGGCGACGCCGACGTGGACGACACGCCGTACGTGGCCCGGGGACACGGGAAGGAGGAGACCTTCCAGCAGAACATCGCCGAGTGGTCGCGGGTGCAAGCCGAGGTGGCGCGCCTGGCCCGCCTGCTCGCCGCTGACCTGGCCAGCGAGCCCCGGCCCGCGGTACGCGTGGTGGTGAAGGTGCGCTACGCGCCTTTCATCACCGAGACCCACGGGGTGCCGCTCCCCTCCCCCAGCTCGGACGCGCCGGCGATCGAACGGGCCGCGCTGGACGCGCTCCAGCGGTTCACCGGACGCCGACCGGTACGCCTGGTGGGCGTACGAGCGGAGTTCGGCAAGGTCTGCCTGGTCAGCGAGCGAGAAGCGTAAAGCCGAGATTTCGGCCCCGCGCGGGCGTCACAGCGAAAGGGCCATGCCGAGTTCGCCGATGCCCGGGTCGGACGGCAGGGGCTGGCGCTCGCCGGTCAGACAGAACCCGCAGCGCTCGTAGAGCAGGCGAGCCGGGGAGTTCGCCTCGGTGACCCACAAGTGCACCGATCTCGCGTTCCGCGCGCTGGCCCAGCTGATCACTCTCGCCACGAGCGCCTCGCCGACGCCGCGGCCGCGGGCCCGCGGCCGGACGTACATGGACACGAGCTCCACCGTGCCCGGGTTCTGCTGGTAGCCGCCGGCCAGTCCGGCCGGCTCGGACGCGCAGACTTCTGGGACGTAGGCGAGGAAGGTGCCGCCGCGGGAGATCCGGCGCTGCCAGTCCGCCTCCACGTAGGCGGCCTGGTCCTCGTAGGTCGACCCGAAGGCCTCCGGCGCGTCCCGCAGCGCGGCCAGCCGGATGTCGCGCAGGACCTGCCAGTCCCCCGAGACCGCCTCGCGCACCAAGACCATGCCACATGTTCCCGTCGTCACCGCCGGTCAGACAACCGGTTTTCGGCCGACATGTCGGCATACGGGTACGAGACCGAATTCGCGCACGTGCGCGGCGTGCTAGCCGAGGAGCACAGCGGCCGCGCGGGTGTCTAGGTCGGCGCGGGCAGCTCGCCGCGCCCGGCCGCCCTGGCCAGCCGGCGGGCCTCCTTCAGGCCCCGCCCGCGGGCCTGCGGCGGGACCCGGTAGATGCTCGCGCCGCCCATCAGGTTGTAGGTACGGATCCGGATGAGCGGAGCGCCCGGGCGCGGGCGCTCGGTACCGATCTCTTCGTAGCCGCCCATCAGCGAGAAACCGCCCACCTCCACCTCGACGGAGTCGGGGACGTAGACGTTCGACCCGCCCATCAGCGCGAACAGGTTGACCGTGAGCTCGCCGCCCTCGATCTCGGCCTCGCGCAGGTCGATCTCGTCACCGCCCATGATCGCGACGGCGTTGATGCTGCCGACCGCGCGGTACCGGCCGCGCCGATGCGAGCCGCCCATGATCGCGACCATCCAGCGCACCGGTTTGCGCGCCGGGGCGGGCGTCACCGGGCCCGGCGCGGCCGACGCTTCCCGGGGCAGGTCGCTGGTCAGGGCGGCTAGCTCGCCGCGGGTCCTGGCCGCCAGGGCCCGGCCGGCGCGGTCCTCGAGCTCGTCCAGGGTCAGGCGGCCGACCGCGGCGTTGTCGCCCAGCGTCCGCACGGTCGCGTCACGCTCGGCGTCGGAAACGCGGAGGGACTCGTCAGGTTCGCTCACTACCGGCCCCCTTGCAGAGTTGGCGTACCCCGAGCAGTAAGGGTACGCCCGGCTCACGGGGCGGCAAAAGCCGCCGTCGGCGCCCTCACCGGGCGACGTTATCGGCGAGCCAGGAGCAAAGAGGGAGCGTCGTTCGGAAAAATGAACTAACGCGGTCCTTGGCCGAGGCGGTTTCCAGCCAGGGTTCGACGGGCCATTGCTTCCAGGCGGTCAGGCCCTTGTACCGGAGCAGGGCGATCCGGGGATGGTCGGCCGGGAAGCCGCGGGGCGCGGACTTGAGCGCACCGTGCCCGTGCACGGTGACGTCGGCCTTCTCGATGATCGCGATGATTTCCTCAAGCTCGGCGCCCGGACCGTCGCCCGCCACGGCCTCGCGGTAACGGGCCAGCTGCTCCGGGCCCATCTGCCACATGCCGGCCCCGGCCCCGAGGCCCTCGGCGGACAGCTGGACGTAGCCCGTGTCGCCGATCACCGCCCCGATATGGGTCTTGTAGGGCGACTTGTCGCGGCTGAACCGGACGTCGCGGTACGGCCGGAAGATCTTCGGCTCACCGAACTCCGCGGCCAGCTCCTCGGTGAGTTCGGTCATCGGGCGCAGGATTTTCTCCTCGTAGGCGGCCTTGTGCTCGGTCCAGTAGGACTTGGAGTTGTCGGCCGCGAGCCCGTCGTAGAAGTCCAGCGCCTCTTCCGGCCATCCGCCGAACGCCATGGTCCGCTTCCCTCCCGCCGCGTCCTGTCCGCCCTCACACTAGCGTGCCGCCCGGGAGGGCCGCCCGCGCGTATTCCGCCGCCCGGCGACGGCCAAAACCCTGTTTTTTCCGAACGGGCGGTGGTGCTGGCCCGCGGAACCCTGTATACGGGACCCATGGGCACGCCGGAGCGGGAGGGCGTCGCGCTGACCAACCTCGACGAGCCGCTGTTCGACGGGGCGGGCGCGACCAAGCGGGATCTGGTGGACTACCTGGACGCCGTGGCCGACCAGATCCTGAAGGAATTGCGGGACAGGCCGCTGTCGGTCGTCCGGGTCCGCGCCGGGCAGCAGCCGTTCATGCAGAAGAACGTGCCGGACTACGCGCCTCCGTGGCTGCGCACGGTGACGCTGTGGGCGGAGTCGTCCAAGCGCCAGGTCCGCTACGCGCTGTGCAACGACCGGCGCACGTTGATCTGGTTCGCCAACCAGCGCGCGGTGGAGTACCACCCCACGCTGTTCCTGGCCGACCAGATGGACCGGCCGACCTACATGGTGCTGGACATCGATCCGCCGCCCGGTGGTCCGTTCGGGCAGGCGGTGGCGGCCACCCGGCTGGTCGGCGAGGCGCTGGCGGAGGTCGGCCTGGTCGGCGGGGTGAAGACCAGCGGGTCGAAGGGGCTGCACGTGTACGTCCCGGCCGACGCGAGCAGCGAGGAGGCGGCGGCGGCCACGAGGGCGGTGGCCGCGCGCGCTGAACGGCTTGACCCCGCGCTGGTCACCACCGCGTTCGTCCGGTCCGAGCGGAAAGGGAAGGTCTTCTTGGACTCGACCAGGTCCTACGGGGCCAGCGTGGTAGCGGCCTACAGCCCGCGGGCCAGGCCGGGGGTGCCGGTGTCGTTCCCGGTGTCCTGGGATGGCCTCGATGACATCACCCCGGCCGACTTCACCGTGCATACCGTCCCCGGCCTGATCGGCCGGGGCGATCCGTGGGCCGACCAGATGCCCCCGCCGCAGGAGCCGAGCTCGGACCTGGTGGAGGAGGGCCGGGCGATCCCGGTGGCCAGGGTGCAGGCGATGCACGAGGGCAAGCGGCGCGCTCGGGCCCGCCGCCAGCCCTGACCGTCGTCGTGGCCAGAGCAGCGTGAATGGCCCGTCGTGGTGGTGGTTAGCGAGGCGCTCTGGGCAGGACGAACCGCTCGACCGCGTTGGCGAAGCCCTCGTCCTGGTTGGAGGTGGTGACGCGGCGGGCGGCTTCTTGGACCTCGTGGCTGGCGTTACCCATGGCGATGCTGAGTCCGGAGTGGGCGAACATGAGCACGTCGTTGGGCTGGTCGCCGATCGTGGCGATCTGCTCGGAGGGGATCTGGTAGGTGTCGGAGAGGAAACGGACCACGCCGCCCTTGTTGGCGTTGGGGTTGGTGACATCGCCGTAGTACGGCTGAGACCTGGCCGCCGACACGTGGTCGCCCAGGCGCTCGCGCACCGCGTCCACGCCCTTCTGGACCGCGTCGTAGTCATCGCTCACCCCGACGACCTTGGCTACCCCGTCCGATACCGAGGCGAAGTTGTCGACCACCGTCGGGTCGAACTTGACCGTCCAGGTCTCGCGGGCCACGTGGGGGGCCTTCGGATTCCGGATAAACCAGTCCGCGCCCCGGTAGACCCATACGTCGAGCCCGTGCGTGCCGATCAGTTCGATCACGGTCGGCGTCACGTCGTCGGGTATGACCTGTTGCTTGATGACAGACATGTCGGGATGGACGAACACGCCGCCGTTGAACCCGGCGATCGGCGTGGTGAGCTGGAGCGGTTCGATGAGCATGGACATGCCGCGGGGCGGGCGGCCGCTGGTGATGGCGAAGATGATCCCGGCTTGCCTCAGCTTCCCGACCGCGGCAATGGCCCGATCGGTGAGGATCTTGTCGTTGGTGACCAGCGTGCCGTCGACGTCGGCCAGGAACAGTCGGATGGGCGGGGGGGCCATGTTGCCTCCAGGTTGGTCCGGTAGGTCGACAGGAGTCACTGCGTCATGGGATCGACCTGGCCGGCGCGATGTGCTCGAAGTCGGTCCGGTCGACCGACTCCCCCCGGCCGACGAGGACGGTGGCCACCATCTGCGGCGGGAACAGCCCGTGGTCGACAACCCCGGGGGTGGCCGAGAGCCGGGCGGCCAGCGCGCCCGGGTCCTCGACCGGCCCGCGGTAGTCGGCGATCACGCCGCCGTCCGGGCTGAGCGGGACGTCGCGCAGCGTGGCCGGGGCGACCAGGCGCATCGTGGCGCGGAGTCCGTACGAGAGCAGCTCGAGCGGGACCGGGCTGTGCAACGCCGGGACCGGCTTGCTCGAGTCGGCGATGACGACGAACCGGTCCGCGGCCGCGGCGATGATCTTCTCCCTGGTGTGCGCGCCGCCGCCGCCCTTGACCAGCCAGCCGTCGGGCGCGATCTGGTCCGCGCCGTCGATGGTGATGTCGAAGCGGTCGATGCTCGCCAGGTCCTCGATCCTGAGGCCCAGCTCGCGCGCGGCGTGCTCGGTGCGCGGCGAGGTGGCGGCGCACACGATGTCGAGTGACCGGCGGGCCAGCGCCGGGAGCAGGAACGCCACCGTCGTGCCGGTACCGAGGCCGACGGTCATGCCGCTCTCGACGAGGCCTGCCGCGGCCTCCGCGGCGACCTGCTTCTCCCGCTCGACGCCCCGCGGGACATCTGACTGGCCTGGCACCGGATCCTCAGGTCGCCGCACGGTCGGCCATGATCAGGGACGCCGCGGCCTCGACCCGGCCCGCCGGGATCGTGGTGTCACCGGCCAGCAGGCGGGTCAAAGGCTCCTTCTTGTCCGCGCCGGTAACCAGCCAGAGGAGCTGGCGCGCCCGCGCCAGCGCGGGGTAGGTCAGCGTCATCCGCACCCGTCCCTGGTAGGGCTGGGTGAGGGCGACCAGGCGGTCGGTGACCGACAGGACCGGGTCGCCGGGGACCAGCGAGGCGGTGTGCCCGTCGGGGCCAAGGCCCAGGTGGACCAGATCGAAGTTCTCGGGCAGCAGGGCCGCGTAGCTGGCCGCGGCGGCGGCCAGGTCGGGCTCGTTAACCGGCATGGCCCGCACCTGCGCGGGAGCCGACCCCAGCGCCTTGTTCAGGTGGGTCAGGTTGCGGTCAGGATCATCGGGCGGAGCCACCCGCTCGTCCACCTGGTAGATGACCACCGCATCCCAGGGGACGGCCTCCGAGGCCAGCTCGGCGAACATCGCCCACGGCGTGTGCCCGCCGCTGACCGCGAAGTGGAAGCTGCCGCTGGCCGCGACCGCGGCGCGGGCACGCTCGGCCACGAAGGCCGCGCCGGCCCGGGCCACGGCGTCGGGACCGGCCAGAGTCTCGAGTTCGTGGTGCATGTCGCTCCCTACTGCATCTTGTCGGTGAACTTCCTAGGGAAAGCGGCCGTTACTCCTTCGGTGCGAACATGGCGGCGCCGATGATTCCGGCGTGGTTCCGCAGCCGGGCCGGGACGATCGGCGTCCGCAGCTGGATCAAGGGCAGGAACTTGTCGGCGCTGTCGCTGACGCCGCCGCCGATGATGATCAGCTGCGGCCACAGCACGGTCTGGACCAGCTCGAAAAAGGCCTGCAGCCGCTGGGCGTACTCGTCCCAAGACACCTGGTCGCGCTCGCGGACCGACCCGGCCGCCCAGTTCTCGGCCGCGGCTCCGCGCAGCGGCACGTGCCCGAGCTCGGAGTTCGGGAACAGCGTCCCGTCGATGAACAGGGCGCTGCCTATGCCGGTGCCGAGGGTGATCATGGCGACGACGCCTGCCATGCCGCGTCCGGCTCCGAAGCTGACTTCGGCGATTCCCGCCGCGTCGGCGTCGTTCAGCACCGCGACCTGCCGGCCGGTTACCTTGGAGAAAAAGTCCACGGCGTTGACGCCGATCCAGGTCTGGTCGATGTGCGAGGCGGTCTCCACGATCCCGCCCCGTACCACCGCCGGCATGGCCAGGCCGACCGGGCCGGTCACGTCGACGAGATGCAGCACCTCACCGACGACGCTCGCGATGGCCTGCGGCGTCGCGGGCGACGGGGTGGGCAGCAGGATCTGCTCGGCGGCGAGCTTTCCGGTGGAGATGTCGACGGGCGCGGCCTTGATCCCGGTCCCCCCGATATCGACGCCGACGACAAGACCCGACGCCGTCGTTTTGCTCATGGCCTGTCCCTCCTGGGCTCAGGGTAGAGCCCGCTGCCTCGGCGCCACCGATCGGGCCCGGTCATCAGCCAGCGGTTACGATCTGTGATGTCAGCGTCGGCGGCGCGGAATGCGGGTGCACCGCGGGTCCGGCATTACCGGCTGCGGGCACCGGCGAGCAGGCGGTCGACGGCCTCGGTGACCGTCTCGGCAAGCGGCGGCCAGGGGAACCTCGGCCGCGAGATGCGCAAGCTCACGATGCCGTGCAACTGCTGCCAGATCAGCTGCGCGGTGAAGGACGCTCGCTGGTCGTCCGGCTCCGCGCCGGTGCACTCCGCCACCGCGTCGACCAGCTGCTGGAACGCTTTGCGCCCGGGGAACTGATCGGGGGTCACGTGCGCCGGCAACGGCAGCGGGCTGGTGAACATCACCTGGTAATGGCCCGGGTACTCCAGCCCGAACTCGCAATAGGCGAGGCACCCGGCCCGGACCCGCTGGCACGGGTCCGCATCCTCAGCCCGCGCCTCGTCCTGCAGCCGGACCAGCTCGCCGAAACGGCGGTCGGCGACCGCGAGAACGAGCGACTC
>JASIGD010000303.1 GCA_030045295.1 Streptosporangiaceae bacterium | reverse complement strand
GATGATGAGGTCGTAGCCCTCGCGGGCCAGGCCGGCGGCCAGCGCCCGGCCAAGCCCGCGGGAGGCCCCCGTGACCATGGCTGTCTTCGTCTGCATGCTCTCGACGCTATGGCGCGAGCCGGCGCCGCGCATCGGCCGCGCGCCCCGCCCGGCCTGGGCCGATGGTGGTAGGACCGGCGGCGGATGCGCCGGCCGTGCCGCCCTGCGCCCGAAGGCCGTCGGCCGCGGCGTCGAGCGCGGCGGCGTTCCTCGCGTCGATGATCAGGGCGTAGCCCTCGCGGGCCAGGCCGGCGGCCAGCGCCCGGCCCAGCCCGCGGGAGGCCCCCGTGACCAGAGCGCAAGGGGGATTGTGGGGGGGTGGGTCCCCCGAGTCGCGGGGGGTTCCGCGGGGTAGTCCCCCCGGGTCAGCACCGTTCATGGTGGCCACGCTAGGCAGCCGGCGGACCGCGCGCATCGGTCCCGCGCCCCGCCGGGCCTCAGCCGATGGTCGTAGGACCGCCGGCCGATGCAGCGGTCCAGGCGCCCGGCTAACGTCGGGTGGGTGAGCGATGGGCTGGACGAGCTCTACCAGGTGAGCCAGGCGGTGCTGTCCGTCACCCGGCAGATGTCCGTCCGCGACGTCCTGCAGGTGATCGTGCGGTCCGCGCGGTCGCTGGTCGGCGCGCGCTACGCGGCGCTCGGGGTGCCCGACGACGGCGATTCGTTCGCCGAGTTCGTCGTGGACGGGATCAGCGCGGCCGAGCAGCGGGCGATCGGCCCGCTGCCGCGCAGGCACGGGATGCTCGGCGTGCTGCTCAATGAGGGCAAGCCGGAACGGCTCCAGGACATCAGCGCCGACCCGAGGTTCGAGGGCTGGCCCGCCGCCCATCCGAGGATGTCGCACTTCCTCGGGGTGCCGGTCCGCGACGGCGACCGGATCCTCGGCATCATCTTCGCGGCCAACAAGACCTCCGCCGCGGCGGCCGGGCGCGGGTTCACCGAGCGGGACGCGGAGATCCTGTCCCTGTTCGCCACGCACGCGGCGATCGCGCTGACCAACGCCAGGCTCTACGAGCGCAGCCGGGAGCTGTCGGCGCTGCAGGAGCGCTCCCGGCTGGCCCGCGAACTCCACGACGCGGTCACGCAGAAGCTGTTCAGCATCCGGGCGCACGCCCGGGCCGCCGCGGTGCTGGCCGGGCGGAGCCCCTTCGACCCGGACCGGGTCCGGGCCGAGATCGAGGTGATCGGCGCGCTCGGCGCGGAAGCCCACGCGGAGCTGCGCGCGGTCATCGACGGGCTGGCTCCGCCGGACCTGCAGGCCGCCGGGCTGGCCGAATCCCTGCGCAGGTACGCGGTGCTCGCCGGGCGCGCGTACGGGGTCCCGGTCACGTTCACCGCGGGTCAGGTGCCCGCGCTCGGCACCCGCGCGGAGGCGGCGCTCTACCGGGTTGCGCAGGAGGCGTTGCACAACGCCCTGCGGCATTCGGGCGCGCCCCGGGTCAGCGTCCGCCTGTCCCGCACGCCCCGCCGGGTAGCCGTCGAGGTCCGCGACGACGGGCACGGGTTCGTCACCGGCGCGCCGTCGGGCGGGGTCGGGCTGGCCTCGATGCGGGACCGCGCGTCGGCGGTCGGCGGCACGCTGACCATACGGTCCGGCGAGTCGGGCACGCGAGTGCGGATGTCCGTGCCCGTCACGGCGGCCGGGACGGGAGGCGAGCCGTAGTGCGGCCCATCTCCGTGCTGATCGTCGACGACCACCCGGTGGTGCGGCGGGGACTGCGCGTCCTGCTCGAGGTGCAGGACGGGATCGAGGTGATCGGCGAGGCGGGCGACGGCGGCACCGCGCTCGGGCTGGCCGCCGAGCATGCCCCCGACGTCATCCTGCTCGACCTGAAGCTGCCGGGCCTGGACGGCATCGCCGTGCTCGACGAGCTGAAGGCTCGCGGTGACGCCGCCCGCGTTCTCGTGCTGACCAGCGTGACCGAGCCCGCGTCGGCGAGCCTGGCCGTACGCTCGGGCGCGGCGGGGGTGCTGTACAAGGACGTGGACCCGGACGCGCTCGTCCGCGCGATCCGTGCCGTCCACGACGGCCACCTGCTGCTCGCACCGGAGGCGGCGGGGACGCTGCTGCGTTCGGCCAGCTGGCGCTGGGGCGGCCTGGACGCGCTCACCAGCCGCGAGCGGGAGGTCCTCGCCGAGCTCGCCAAGGGCCGGTCCAACCGGGAGATCGCGCGCACCCTGGGCGTCTCGGAGAAGACCGTGAAGGCGCACGTCAGCTCGGTGCTGGCCAAGCTGGGCGTGCAGGACCGCACGCAGGCCGCCTTGTTCGCGGTCCGGCACGAGCAGGGCGGCTGAGTTCCCGGGCCGCGCGACGCGCCTGGCCGCCTAGGTCAGCTGCGCGTACACGATGATGTTGTCGATGTAGTGCCCGGTGGACTCATCGAAGGGGCCGCCGCAGGTGACCAGCCGGAGTTCCGGGGAGTTGGCCCGGCCGTACACGGCGGCGGTCGGGAACGTGGTCTTGGCCACCACCTGCAGCCCGTCCACGACGAAGGCCGGCACCTTGCCGTCGGCCAGCTTGACGTAGATCTTGTCGCCCGTGCGGAGATACCTGAGGTCGTAGAACACCGAGATGCCGGTCACTGAGTCGACGTGGCCCAGGATGACCGCCCTGCCGCGCTGGCCGGGGGCCGCGCCGTCCTCCCACCAGCCGGTCAGGTTGTGCGCGTCGAGCGGCGGGACTTCGATGGTCCCGTCCGGGCTCGTGCTCAGCTTCATGATGGGCGCGTCGACGCCGATGGCCGGGATGCGGATGCTGACGGGGACCGACCGGGCCAGCACCCTGACCCCTGTTTCGTGATGCTGCTTGGGCGCGGCGGTGGTCACCGACGCAGGAATCACGGTCCCTCCGGCCTTGGGCGCGATGCCGTCGGTGAACGCGAGCGCGGCCAGAGCGACCCCGCCCGCGCACACCACGACGGCGCCGAGGGCTATGCCCAGCGCCCACCGGCCGAGCGGCTTGCGCCGGTGCCGACCGTAATACACCGCGTTAGGCGGCCGGGGAACGCGTCCGCCGCCAGCGGCGGATGGCGAACAGCCCGACGAGCCCGGCCGCTACCGCGGCCGCGGCACCGCCCGCCGCCATCGGCCCGTTACCGCCATTGATGCTGCCGCCACCGCCGGTCTGCGGGGCACCAGACGGAGGCGAAGAGGTCTTCACCACGGTCGGGGCCGGCGTGGCCGTCTGGGGTGCCGGTGGCGTGGGTGTTGGTGTCTGGGACGTGCAGGTCGGGCTCGGGGCCGGGCTGGACTGGCCGCAGGAGCCATTCGAGTTGTTCCAGTTATTGTTCTGACCGTGGCACTTCCAGCCCGAGCCTCCGCCTCCGCCCCCGCCTGACCTGGCGGCGGAAACGCTGGCATGAGTTCCGGTCAGCGGCGCCGCCTGCGCGGCCGTACCGGTCAAGATGATCGCTGCCGCGCCGGCGGCGAGACAGCCAGCCAGCACACGGATGCGCATCCCCATTTTCCCGCTCCTCTTGCCGGACCGCTCTTTCGCGGTCAACTGTGATTAATAGGCCGGGTGGCATCGTAGCGCACCCTTAAACGAGAAAGCGTCCGTGTCAGCAACATCTTTCATTCCAATTGGATATAGAGCTCCAGGCGGTCACGAAAGATCGCTGCACGGGCGCTAATCAGGGATGATTCGGCCATGAATCCGCCCGGCGCGCACCACGGAATTCGCTGCCGAGCCGGCATAGGCCGGGAAAGTCATGCCGCTTATGGCAGCTATATGCCTTATTGTGAGAATCGCGTGGTTGTGGCAGTACGATCACCATTACAGGCACGTTGTGAAATTTATGCCTGCATAGGCGATTCGGCTGCCGGTGCCCCGGGCGAAGCGCCGGCTCCAGGGCGCCGCGCGCGCCGGACGCGAGCGGCCGGCCCGACCGGCTGGTTGACCGGGCTGCGGTGACGTAGGTTCGGTTTCGGCGGCCATGCGAACCCGTGCCGCCCGGCGGATCTTGCGGGCGCCGCGGAGAAAGGGGGCCTGATGTCCGACGAGGTGCTGCGGCTGCGCGGCGTCGAGGTCCGGCGTAACGCAGCGGTGCTGCTGCGTAACGTCGACTGGACGGCGCACGAGAACGAGCGCTGGATCCTGATCGGCCCGAACGGAGCGGGTAAGACGACCCTGCTCCAGGTCGCGGCGGCGGCGATGTTCCCCTCCCAGGGCACGGTCGAAGTGCTCGGCGAGCGCCTCGGCGAGGTCGACCTGTTCGAGCTGCGCCCGAGGATCGGGCTGACCAGCGCCGCGGTCGGGGAACAGGTGCCGCCGGGCGAGAAGGTCATCGACCTCGTGCTCACCGCCTCCTACGCCGTGCTTGGCCGGTGGCGGGAGGACTACGAATCCGCGGATGTCACCCGGGCCGTCGAGCTGCTCGACGCGCTCGGCTGCGCGCACCTGATCAGGCGCAGGTTCGCCACCCTCTCCGAAGGCGAGCGCAAGCGGGTCCAGATCGCGCGGGCCATGATGCCCGACCCGGAGCTGCTGCTGCTCGACGAGCCGGCCGCGGGACTGGATCTGGGCGGCCGCGAGGACCTGCTGCGCCGGCTTGCCGGGCTCGCGCGCGACCCCAAGGCGCCGATGATGGTCCTGGTCACCCACCACGTCGAAGAGGTGCCGGACGGCTTCACCCACGCGATGCTGCTGCGCCGGGGGTCGGTGCTCGCGGCCGGGCCCATCGAGGAGGTGTTCACCGCGCGGAACCTGTCCCGGTGCTTCGGCGTCCAGCTGGAGATCGAGCACCGGCAGGCGCGCTGGACGGCGCGCGCCCGCTGACGGGCCGTCAGGGCCTGGGCCGCAGCTCGACGCGCCCGCCGGCCGTCACGCGAGCCTCAAAGGATGGCTGGCGGGCGGTGGCGGGCCCGTGCACGACGGCGCCGGTGGCGACGGCGAAGGTGGAGCCGTGCCACGGGCACGCGACGCAGGTGACGTCCCGCTCAACGACGATCCGTCCCTGGTGCAGGGGCCCCCCGAGGTGCGAGCACCGATCTGACAGCACGCTGACCGCGGAGCCCCGCCGGTACACGAGCAGCGACAGGTAGCCGAGCTGCCGGCGCACCGGCCGCTGGTCAGGCAGCTCGCCCAGGCCGCACAGGTCGTGCCAGCCGAGCCCGGACAGGTGGCTGATCTGGTCGGCGTGGCTGGCGCCAGCGCCGAGCCTGAGCGCCAGGTGACCGCCCAGGTAGGAACCGATCGTGGCCACGGCGAGCCCGGCCGCGGACAGCAGGCGGCCGCCTCCTGGCCGCCCGCCGGCCCGGGCGGCCAGCGAGCCGAGGAACAGCGTGGTCGCCCCGGCCTGGCATACGGCGTGCGCGAGGCCTACTCGCTGCTGATCGGTGTGCAGGGCCGACCAGTCGGCCAGTCCGGTGGCCGCGGCTGGCGCGCTGCCGAGGACCCCGGCGGCGATGAGCATCCGCGACGCGCTCCCGGTACCGCGGAACAGGTCAAGCAGCACCGCCGACGTCCAGCAGCCGAGAGGCAGCCGGACCAGCGCGGGGTGCGCGGGCTGGCCGAAGGGAACCCCGTGCAGCGCATCGGTGCGTGGCCCCGCAGGAAGCGCTCGCACGACGGTGTCCGACAGCCTGCGGATCACGGGATCGAGCGCATGGGCACGCTCGATGCGCTCGGCGACTGCGGCGGGACTGGCCGGGAAGGGGGCCTTGCGGGCGTGGCGGGCCTGGCGCGGTGTCCGGCCGGCTATAAGGGATCGCGGCACGCTTAGTGCCTACCCGCCGGCAGCGGTGAGTATCTCCACCCGAATAATCATTGTGGATCCGAACCTTTGCCGCGCCGTCGGGAAGCTCCGCTCCTCCTGCGGCGATCGCGGGTATCTATCTGCGCGACCTTCCTGGCCAGGGCCGGACGCCGGTCCGGATCCGGGCGTTTGCCCGGCTGCGGCCGAACCAGTGCCCGGCGACCGCTAGCGCCCTGGGCTCAGTCTTCGCCCGGGGGCTTCTTGTCGGTGCCGGGGACGATGAGCTCGTAGGCCGGGTTGATCATGACCGGGGCGCCGTTCTTGATGCCTACCGGACCGCGGAACCTGACCCGCGATCCGCACATCAGCCCGGGGATGCGGGAGCGTCCGTAGAACATCGCGGTGAGGTCCCCGGTTGAGTCGGAGATCTCGCAGACGAGCACGGAGTTCCGCTCCACGGGCCGGATCTCGAGCACCCGGATCCGACCTTCCACGGTGGCCCGGCCCGGCTGGTGCAGCGAGCCTATAGGGGTGACTCCGGGCGGCGGCGTGGGCCGGTCGTACGTGCCTGCCCCCGGCAGCGGCTCGGGAGTGTCTTTGCGCTGGCCGGGCCGTGACCGGCGAGGCGGGTCGGCCGCTGGCGGCCGGCCCCCGTCTTGTTTTG
>JASIGD010000032.1 GCA_030045295.1 Streptosporangiaceae bacterium | reverse complement strand
GATCCGCTCCCCGTTCACCGGGTTGACGGCATACCGGCCGAGGAACACCCCGGTCTTATCCCGCTCGGTGGACTGGCGCTCGATGTCGGTCAGCTTGCGCACCTGCTCGACGTAGCCGCGCAGCTCGGCCAGGCGGTCGGGGGCGCATACCTGCTCGGCCAGCGGCGAGTCCGCCGCCACCACGAAGAACGTCGCCCCGTACAGCGTGTCGGGCCTGGTGGTGAAGACCGTGACCGGCTCGTCCCGGCCTTCCACCACGAAGTCGACCTCGGCGCCCTCCGACCGGCCGATCCAGTTGCGCTGCATCAGCAGCACCCGGTCGGGCCAGCAACCCTCCAGCTGCGCGGCGTCGGCGAGCAGCCGGTCGGCATACTCGGTGATCTTGAAGTACCACTGGTTCAGCATCCGCCGGACGACTTCGGCGCCGCAGCGCTCGCACCGGCCGGCGATGACCTGCTCGTTGGCGAGGACGGTCTGGTCGACCGGGCACCAGTTCACGTACCCGTCCTTGCGGTAGGCCAGCGCTCGCTCGAAAAAGCGCAGGAAGAGCCACTGGTTCCAGTGGTAGTACGAGGGATCGCAGGTGGCCAGCCGCCGGCTCCAGTCAAAGGAGGTCGCGTACCTGCGGAACGACGCCGCCTGGGTTTCGATATTGGCGTAGGTCCAGTCGGCCGGGTGCGAGTTGTTCCTGATGGCGGCGTTCTCGGCGGGCAGGCCGAAGGCGTCCCAGCCGATCGGGTGCAGCACGTTGCGGCCGCGCAGGAACTCATAGCGCGCGAGGGCGTCACCGATGGCGTACGCCTCGGCGTGGCCCATGTGCAGGTCACCCGACGGGTACGGGAACATGTCGACCAGGTAGAAGCGACCCCTGGGATCGGCAGGATCCTCACTGGCGCGGAACGGGTCCAGCTCCGCCCAGCGCGCCTGCCATTTCTCCTGGACATCGCGGGGGTCGTAGCGCTGCGCCAGTTCGGCGCTCTCGGCCGCTGTCATCATTCCCTCACATCGAATCGGTCCGGCCCGTCAACCCGTTGGGTGATAAAGCACCCGCAATGAAAACGCCCCTCGGTACGAGGGGCAGCCGCGCCAACGAGAATGAGTCGGCGCGGCTAGGTAAGAAGCAGCCGGACGGCACGCATGGGCACAGGATAGCGCAGCCGGCGGGCCGGCACGTCGCGGGCTGGCCAGCGAGGGCACGCGTCTGGCCGGCCCCGGCGGCAGGCCTGGAGGCTGCGCCCGCGGGTCAGCCATCCGGCCGGAAAAACCACCGCCCGTTCGGGAAGAATTAACGGGCGAGGACCCGCGGAATTTCCCAGTCGGGCCGAAGCGGCATGCCGGATGTCCCGTCCGCGTGCAGCCGCACGCCCAGCACCTGGTGCAGCTCGATCTGGTTCCGGTCAAAGCCGAGCCGCGAGCCCGCCATGTACATCCGCCACACCCGGGCCGTGCCCTGACCGACTTCCGCGACCGCCTCGTTCCAGTGCGCGTCCAGGTTGGCGCACCAGGCCGCCAGGGTCTTGGCGTAGTGCTCGCGCAGGTTCTCCTCGTGCCGTACCTCGAAGCCGGTGTCGTGCATGAGCGAGATGAGGTAGCCCGGTCCCTCGAGCTCGCCGTCGGGGAACACGTAGCGGTTGATGAATCCGTTCTTGCGGGTGGCGGGCTGGATGTTGTCCGGCCGGGTGATGCAGTGGTTGAGCAGCCGCCCGCCGACCTTGAGCTTGCCGAGCAGGAAGGCGAAGTACCCGGGCAGGTTCTGCTTGCCGACGTGCTCGGTGAGCCCGATCGAGCTGACCGCGTCGAAGCCGGCCTCCGGCACGTCCCGGTAGTCCAGGTGCCGCACCTCGGCGAGGCCGGACAGCCCCTCCCGCTCGATCGCCGCCTGCGCCCAGGCGGCCTGCTGCGCGGACAGGGTGACGCCCAGGGCCTTGACGCCGTATTCCCGCGCGGCGTGCATGACCATGCCGCCCCAGCCGCAGCCGACGTCCAGCAGCCGCATCCCGTCGCGCAGCCCCAGCTTGCGGGCGACCAGGTCGAACTTGTTCACCTGCGCCTCTTCCAGGGTCGCGTCCTCGCGCGGGTAGCAGGCGCAGGTGTACGCCATGGTCGGCCCGAGCACCCACTCGTAGAACCGGTTGGAGACGTCGTAATGGTGGGAGATCGCGTTGGCGTCACGGCCCTTGGAGTGCCTGCGGCCGGCTAGCCAGCGGCGGTTGACCCGGACCTCCTGGGGCGGCGGCGGGATCCGGTGCAGGAGCAGCTTCGGGCCGCCGAGAGCCTGCAACAGGCGCAGTTTCTCGGCCGCTCCCAGCGAGGTGGACTGAGCCGCCGCCATCCGGGACAGGGCTTCGTACATGTCGCCTTCGAGGTCCAGGTGCCCGGCCACGTACGCCCTGGCCAGCCCGAGCGCGCCGGGCGCCTGGGCCAGGTAGGCGACGGCGACCGGCGAGCGGACCGTTATCTTCACCGCGGACCCAGGCTCGCCGGCGTGACTGCCGTCATAGGCCGTGAACTCCACCGGGGCATCGGGCCCCGCGACCGACTCGAAGACCTCCGCCAGTGTCATGCTTAGTGCTTCCTTCCTAGCGTCCCGTGACGCACTTCTCGTAGAGGCCGAGCAGGCGACCCTCGCCGTCGTAGGCGCGCTTGAGCGCCTGGTACGCGTCGCCGTTGTAGCGCCGGTAGAACTCGTCCTCGGGGTAGAACGACGTCGAGTACAGCGACTTGTGCCCGTCCAGCTTCGCCACCTCGTCCTCCACCAGGCGGTTGTAGTACCCGTCCGGCTGGCCCGCGGGCAGCGGCACGGTTCCCCAGAACCCGAAGTTGACGTAGACCTCGCCGGGCCTGAGCGGGTACAGGGGCCAGGTCTGCCTGGCGCGCAGCGGGCACATCCAGACCGGGCTCATCCCCACGTTCGCGGCGAAGAACCGCACGAAGTCGGCGCCGTGGTCGACCGGGATCTCCACGTCCTGGATGACCGCCTCGCGTGCCGGGCGTTGCCGGCGGGCGTTCAGGGCGCCGGTCAGACCGTAGCGCCGGTCGAGGGCGACGAGCTTGCGGTAGACGTCCGAACGCCGGTAGCGGCGCGGCCACAGCCGTCTGACCAGCGGATTTTGCACGCCGAAAGCCCGCGAGCACCAGAACCAGTCGGTATCCCACCGCCACAGGTAGTCGCCGATGGTAAGGAAGTCTTCCTTGTGTCGCCTGACTGACTGGTAGTAGATCTGCTGGCCGGTGTAATCACCGCGCCAGGGCGCGACGTCGCTGAACGCGCCGACCGTCAGGTACAGCTCATCCGGCGAGAAGGCGGTCCCGTCCACAAAGTCGGCCCGGTGGCCGCGGAAGGCGCGGTCGGCGGCGATCTGGCCGATCGCGTCCATGCAGGCTTCGGGGGTCCCGAAGGTGAAGTGGCGGACGTGCACGAACGGCTGCACCGGCTCCAGCTCGATCATCAGCGACAGGGCGTAACCGAGCGTCCCGTAGGAGTTCGGGAACCCGCGGAACAGGTCGGCATTCTCGTTGTCCCGGCTGGCCCGGACGACACGGCCGTCGCCGGTCAGGATCTCCATCTCGGTCACGGATTCATGCGGCAGGCCGTTACGCAGCGACGTCGACTCGATGCCCAGCCCGGTGACCGCGCCGCCGAGGGTTATCGTCTTGAGCTGCGGCACCACCTTCGGCATCAGCTGGTGCCTGAGCGTCGCGTCGCACAGGTCCTCGTAGGTGGTCATCCCCCCGACCTGCGCGATCTTGCGGGCCGGATCAACCCACAGCACGTGGCCGAACGCGGAGACGTCCAGCCCGTCCCGCGCGGCCTGCGTCGCCCCGGAGTCTTTGCCGACCGGGTCGCGGAACCTGAACAGGTTCGACGTACGCTTGGCCAGCCGCACCGGCGCTCCCGGCGGCAAGGCCGCGTAGGCCTCACGCAGCCTGGCCACTGCGACCTCGTGCGCGTCGGCGGTCATGCCGGCATCCTCCCGGGGGTTAAGGGCTGCCATCAATGATGGGGACGGACGGTGAAGAACGAAATACGCTGGACCGTACTGAGCCGGACGGACATTTCAGGCAGTGTATCCCGGAACGGTATATCTACCCGGCCGACGTCGCCCTGAGCTCAGTCTTCGCCGTCCAGGTCCGAGTGGTGGTCATCAATGTCCGGGTCGTGGTCGGCGTCATCGTCGCCGAGGGCCTCGGCCTCGGCGTCGTCGTAGCTCGCCGCGACCTCCTCCGGAGTCATCGGCAGCCTGGCCAGCGACGGCGGCGCTCCCGCGCTGATCACCTGCCGAAGCAGCGTGGCCATCGAGTACGTGGCGTCGTCGGCAAGAGCCCGGTCAAGCGCCACGTTCGCGAGCGCTCCGTCGCCGGACTGCCAGGCCACGAAGGCGAGCAGGGCGGCAGGCGCGGCTGCGTACCCGGGCTGCGCTCGCCGCACCACGTCGATCCACAGCCGAAGGTGCGCCTGCGCATGCGCCGGATCCATCCGGGCCCAGGCGTCATCCCTGACCCTGAGGTCCCGGAGCGCCACCGTGATCCGCGCGATCTCGTAATCCGAGGCGAACCTGCCGCCGCCGCGGTAGCGGGCGATCATCGCCCCGACCGCGGCCAGCCCCTCGGCCGCGATCATGTGCCGCGCGGCGCCGACGCGCGCGGACTTGCGGACCTTCGCGAGCATCTGGGCGACGTGCTGCTCGGCCCGGGCAGTGGCCTGGCGCATCGATTCCGCGGCGATGCCGCCGATCGGGGCGACACGGGCTGCCACCGCGGCCCGGCCGACCAGCACTCGAGTCCCGGTCCCGGCCGTCTCGGCCGAGGCGGAATGCCCGGTGACGTCGAACGGCACTCCGGCGGCCGGGCAGCACTCCTGGTCGCCGCAGGCGTAGGACCAGTAGCGCCCGCCGAAGACCCGGAGGACATCCCACAGGTCGATCCCGGCCGTTCGCGCCGCGTCCCGCAGCGCGCCCGCCAGCGGGGTCACCGGCGCCTCGGGACCGTAGCCGACCGCGATCGCGGTGGTCAGCCGCTGCGCGCGGAGGACACCGATCGCGTGCGCGATGATATCGGCGGCCAGGTCGGCGTCGGGCGGATCGGGCAGGTCGTACCGGAGCGTGACCCGGACGCGGTCGCGAGGCGGCGCGATCCCGATCACGACCAGGCTGGCCTCGGGCGTGAAGCCGAGCAGGAGCGGGACGACCGCGAGCAGCTCGCGGGGCGAGCCGACGCGGACCACACCGCCGGGCGGTGGAACCTGCGAGTCGCCGCCGTCGGCGGCAAGGGTGTTTCTCATGCCCGCCAGCATGCGGACCGGCCGGCACGCCTCGCTACGCCGCGACGACTTCCCTGTGGATAACTCGCGGGGTTATCCACAGGGAGAGCGGTTCGGCTTGACAGCCGAGGGCACGCAAGGTGCCGCCCCGGTGCCCCGCCGACTAATTACTCCAGCGCGCTTCGGTGCCCGGGATCGGCTTGCCGATGAGAGCGACGGGGATGAAGAAGCACATCTGGCCGATCGCCACGGTGAGCGTCCAGAGCGCCTTGTGGTCGTAGTGGGCCGATGCCCTGGCGCACAGTTCGTCGGGGACGCGCTCTGCGAACGGGCTGGGGGTGAGGACGGCCTCGACGAGCTCCAGCGCGACCCTTTCGGCGTCGGTGAAGTACGGGGCGTCGCGCCATGACGCCACGGCGCTGATGCGCTCGTCTGTTTCCCCGGCCTGGCGGAGATCGCCGGTGGCCCGGACGGTGTGGTACGTGTTGCCGATGATCTGCCCGGCGCGCAGCTGCACCAGGTTGATGGTGGTCTGCGGGATCGAACCGTTCGCGGTGGCCTTGTACAGGACCCCGGCGATTTCTGCGAACTCGGGGATGAACCGGTTGGGGTTGGGCAGACGCGAGGTGAGGTTGTCGAGGTCGGTAGTCGCGGGCGTGGGCATGCGAGGCCTACCCTTCTGAATCTCAGCGGTGTTTTGGTGCCTCACTACTCCGACGACGCAGCCGGTGGGAATGTGAGGTGACGCGCCGACCTCACAGTCCGCTGCGCTATTTCGTCGGACCAGTGAAGGCAGATGCGACCGAGGGAGCCGCCGGCACCATGACCAGCCAGTCCGAGCCGGGAGGCGGCCGGGCCGACGGGGGCCTGGACGCGATCATCAGCGAGCGGGGTCAGCTGATCAACCTGGCCTACCGGCTGCTGGGCTCGCTGGCCGAGGCCGAGGACGCCGTCCAGGAGACCTGCGCCCGCTGGTACACGATGACCCGGCAGCAGCAGGAAGCCATCGAGAACCCGGGCGGCTGGCTGACCGCGGTCGCCAGCCGGATCTGCCTGGAC
>JASIGD010000302.1 GCA_030045295.1 Streptosporangiaceae bacterium | reverse complement strand
GGCGCCGCCACGGGTACATAGGTGCTGTTGTGGCATCGCCGTCAACCGCTGCCCGGGAGGGGCCATGAGCTACGCCAGGCAGATGCTGGACACCTACTCACGCTCCTGGACCGTCGACGCCGACGTGCTGGCCGCCGCCATCGACGCGCTCAGCGACTGCGCTCAGGCCTGCAATGCCGACAACGCCGCCGATCTGGGCGAGCCGAATCCGGCCGAGATGGTCAGGTGCATTCGGCTGTGCCTGGACTGCGTCGATGTCTGCACCGCCACCGTGGGGGTGATCAGCCGCCAGACGGAGTACGACGCCGGCCTGGTCCGGCCGCTGCTGCAGGCCTGTGTGTCCGTCTGCAAGAGCTGCGGCGACGAATGCGAGCGGCATGCCCATATGCCGCACTGCCGGGTCTGCGCCGAGGCCTGCCGGCGCTGCGAGCGGGCCTGCGCGGTGCTTCTGGACGCCGGGGCCGGCTAGCGGTTCAGCACCAGCGCGACGATCAGGCCTGCGTTCGCCGCGCCTTCGGCCTGGCTGTCACGTCTGGCCGGATCGATCCGTCAGAGGGGTGTAGCTCGCCCGAACAGTAAGGAGATCACCATGGAACCTCGCCTCAGCTACTACGGCGACGGCGTTGCGGCGAAGTTCGCGAAATACCTCAACTCGGCGGGCCGGGCCGTGACCGAGTCCACGCTGCCGGCCGCGACGCAGGAGCTGGTGAAGATCCGGGCCAGCCAGATCAACGGCTGCGCCGCCTGCACTGACATGCACACCAAGGACGCCGAGCGCGCCGGGGAAACCTCGGTACGGCTCAACCTGGTCGCGGCCTGGCGCGAGGCTACCGTCTTCACCGAGGCCGAGCGCGCTGCCCTGGAGCTCACCGAGCAGGGCACCCGCATCGCCGACGCGGCTGGCGGCGTCACCGACGAGGCGTGGGCGAACGCGGCCAAGAACTACGACGACGAGCAGCTCGCGGCGCTGGTTTGCCTCATCGCCCTCATCAACACCTACAACCGCCTGAACGTGATCACCAGGCAGCCGGGCGGTGACTACCAGCCCGGCCAGTGGGGCTGACCGGTCTCCGCCGCGGAGCGGAGAACCCTCGATGACCCGGGACCGGACCGGACCGGGCCGCTAGCGCGTGGTTCGACTTCCGGCGCGCACCTCATGGCTCCAGGTCAAGCGCTGCCCGGCGGGTTTGGTCCATGTAGAAGGGGGTGGAGGCGTGGGTGTGCGTAACCTGCCAGCCGGCGCCGGTCTTGCGCAGGCCGATGGTCAGGCGGAACCACATGCTGAACGCCCCCGGCGAACCCATCCTGGCGAGACAGTGGGCAAAGGCCACGTCTCCGCCGGCGGCCACCTCGAGATCCCTGGTGGCGTAGTCGAACGGCGCGTCCCCGAATCCGGCCAGCCAGGTCCGGACGCCGTCGGCGGTCGTCATGTCCACCTGGCGGCCACCGCCGATGTCGACCGTGTCGCCGCGACGCTCTCGCAGCGGTGGCGCCAGGCCGAACACGACGATGTCCGGCGCGTTGTACCGGACGATGCGCTCAGCGTCCTTGGCGCGGTACCCGCCCTCGATCTCGGCCACCAGCTCGCGGATCTGACTCTCCTCCTCAGTCACGAGGACCTCCTACCGGCACAGGCGCTCCCGGTGAGCGACGTCTGAGAGGTAGACAGCCCGGCCCGACGCGAGTCATCGCTCCGGTGGCCGAAGCAGCATCACGGGCGACGGCGCGCACCGGCACGTCCCGGCTCGCTCAGCTGCCTCACGACTTTCCGGCCGACGGTCCCGGTCACCGTGGTCTCCTTTGGTGTGTCCCCGTACCGGGGCTGGAACTTCAACTAACGTTGAGGTCAGGCGAGCAGGTAGGACCCGAGCGAAGGGGAGCGGCGGCGTGATACTGGTGACCGGGGCGACCGGGCGAGTCGGCTACCACCTGATGGAGAAACTGGCCGACGCGCGCGCGGACGTCACCGCGATGGTGCGGGTGGAAGCGAAGGCCGCCGACCTGCCGGGCACGCCGCAGCACGTGGTGGCGACCTTCGACGATCCGCCGCCAGCAGAGATCCTGCAGCGCTTCGACCGGGTATTCCTGCTGAGCCCCACGCACGAGGAGCAGGCCGCGCTCGAGACGGTGTTCGTCGACGCGCTCGTGGCCGCCGGCCACCGTCCGTACGTGGTCAAGATCGCGGCGGACGGCTTCCAAGATCCCGACTGCGAGGTCCGGTTCATGCGCAGCCACCGGGACATCGCCCTGCACCTGGACGCCGTCGGCCTTCCGGTCACCTACCTGGCACCCGCCGTCTACATGGAGAATTTCCTGTTCGCTGCCGACACCATTCGCGAGGATGGCACGTTCCCGGCGCCCGCGGGTCACGGCCGGGTCGGGTTCGTGGCGGCCAGCGACGTCGCCGCGGTGGCGGCGCGGGCGCTCACCGGTCCCGGCCACGAGGGCGCGACGTACGTGGTAACCGGGCCGGAAGCGCTGCGGTACAAGGACGTCGCGGCGCGGATCTCGGCCGTGTTCGCCCGGGACGTGAGCTACGAGGACCAGCCGGCCGAGCGGGCGCGAGAGCTCATGCTGGCCAGCGGGCTGAGCCGGTGGAAGGTGGACGGGAACCTCGAGCTGTTCGACTGGATCCGGCAGGGCGGCGCGAATACGGCCACTGCTACGGTGCGCGACGTGACCGGGGCCGATCCCCACTCGGTCGACGACTGGCTCAGCGAGGCACGCGCGAGCTTCCTGGGGCCGCCCGCAGATCCGCTGCCGCCGCGCTAAAGGCTGCTCCGGAGCGCCGTGCGCTGGGGTCCATGCGTTCTGTGGTGCGTGAGCGCGTTGTAATGCGATCGGAACGCGGTTGATCCGGGCTCCGCGGTGGATCCGGTGCCCTATAGGCCCCCTTTTCCACCGGCTAAGCCCGAATCGCCGCTGGGCTGGTGATGGGCTGCGGCAGCTAGGACCGGACCAGGCGGGCGATCGCCTCGGAGGCTTCCTTGACCTTGTCGGCGGCTTCCGGGCCGCCTTCCTCGATGGCCTGGGCGACGCAGTGGCCGAGGTGATCCTCGACCAGCCCCAGGGCGACGGCCTGCAGAGCCCGGGTCACCGCGGAGACCTGGGTCAAGATGTCGATGCAGTAGGTGTCGGACTCGACCATGCGCTGCAGCCCGCGCACCTGACCTTCGATCCGGCGCAACCGCTTGAGATAGGCGTCTTTATCCTGCGTATACCCGCGCATAACACTACTTTAGGCGATTCTCCTGGATAACCTCACAGTATGCGCGACCAGACCATCGGGGCATTTCTCGACCAGCTGGCCGCCCGGGTGCCCGCCCCGGGCGGCGGCGCGACCGCGGCCCTGCACGCCGCGCAGTCGGCGGCGCTGCTGGCCATGGTAGCCAGGTACAGCGACGGCTCTCGGTACGACGCCGCGCTGATGGGCCGCATCATCGCCGACGCCGACGAGCTCAGGGGTGAGGCCCTGGTGCTGGCCGAGGCGGACGCCGACGCGTTCCGGTCGGTGGGCGACGCCTACCGGCGGCCGCGGGAAAGCGCCGCGGAGCGAGAGGCCCGGTCAGCGGCGATCGCCAAGGCGCTGGCCGGGGCGGCGCGTCCGCCCGCGGGGGTGATCCGCGTGGCGCTCACGCTGACCGGCATGGCCGAAGAACTGCTGTCGGCGGGCAACCCCAACATGATCACCGACGTGGCGGCCGCCGCCGAGGCCGCCCGGGCGGCGGCGGTCACGGCGCGAGCCTTCATCGAGGTCAACCTGCGCGGGATCAAGGACCTCTCGGTCCAGCAAGAATTCGCGGCCGCGGCTGTGCTCGCCGACCAGGTCACCGAACGCGCTGACCGGATCGTGGCGGCGGTCCGCGAGGAGATCAACGAATGACCGCTCTGCCCGGGCTCGAACCCGCGGCGGACGTCTGGGTGGTGGCAGGGCGATGACCATTCTGTCCGGGCGGGAGCTGGCGGCGGAGATCCGGGCGGGGACCGCGGACCGGACGGCCGAACTGATGGCCGCGGGGCGCCCGCCGCGGCTGACCGTGGTTACGGCCACGGACGACGAGGCCACGGCCTGGTACGTCCGGTCGATCGCGACGGCGGCCGCCAAGGCCGGGATCGCCTGCGAGGTGGAGGACCTCGGCCCGGACGCCGCCGCGGCCGCCATCGAGACGCAGCTGACCGCGCTGAGCGGTGACCCGACCGTGCACGCGATCATCCTGGCGACCCCGCTGCCGGGCGGGGCGCGGCTGCCCGAGCTCGCCGCTGCCATCGACCCGGCCAAGGACGTGGACGGCGCGAACCCGGACTCGCTCGGCCGGCTGATGACCGGCCTGCCGGCCTTCGCGCCGGCTACCGCCGAGGCCGTGCTCAGGCTCCTGGAGTATCACCAGATCGGCCTGGACGGGCGGCGCGCGGTCGTGGTCGGCCGCTCCGCGGTGGTCGGCAAGCCGGTGGCGCACCTGCTGCTCGACCGCAACGCCACCGTCACCATCTGCCACTCCCACACCCGCGATCTGGCCGCCGTCACCACCCAGGCCGACGTCCTGGTGGTGGCCACGGGCCGCGCCGGGCTGATCGGCCCCGGGCACGTGGCCCCCGGGGCTACCGTCATCGACGTCGGCACCAACGCGACGCCGGACGGCGGGCTGGCCGGCGACGTCGACCCGAAGGTGGCGGACATCGCGGGCGCGCTCAGCCCGGTGCCGGGCGGCGTTGGTCCGGTCACCACGGCGCTGCTGCTCCGCCACGTCACCAAGGCCGCCGCGGGCAGGCAGTGACGGAGGCCGGAACCGCCGGCTAGGCGAGCATGCTGCGGTAAACGGCGATCAGGGCCGCCTTCTGCTCTTCGCTGAGGCGGCCGTCGGCGCGGATGGCGTCCTCGGTCTGCTCCGGCTTCGGGGCCGCCTCGTGGGAGTTCGAGGGATCGGCCGCTACCGCGTCGATCAGGCCGGCCTGGGCCATCAGGGTTTCCGCGGACAGGTTGAGCGCGTCGGAGATGGCCTTGAGCACCCGCACCGACGGCTGGTGCAGGCCCCGCTCGATCTGGCTGAGGTAGGGATTCGACAAGTGGGTCAGATCGGCGAGCTGGCGGAGCGACAGGTTGGCCATCTGCCGCTGGGCACGGATGAAGGCGCCGAGCGCCTCGCGCTGCGACTGCCACGGGTCGTCCACGGCTACCTCCTATTTCGCAAAATATAGTACGCGGCAGTCCCGGTGTCCCGGGGCTGCCGCGTACGGGGTCAGACGGGTTTGCGCTGCGACGCGCCTTACTTGGCGGCGGTCGACTTGGCCTTGCCGTTCTCGCCGGAGTTCAGCGCGGTCGCCTCGAGCACTTCCTCGGCGAACTTGCGCTGGTTGGCGAGCACCTTCTCGGCGAAGTCGTAAGCGTTCGCGACGACTTCCTCGGCCTTGGGCAGCTTGTCGGCGAACGGCACGTTCACCGCGGGCATCTTCGGGGTGACGGACTGGATGGTCTCGGTCCAGGTCTTGATCGCCTCGACGATGGCCTCCTGGCTCTTGCGGATGGTGTTCAGGATCTCTTCCTGCATCTCCTGCGGGGTGCTAACCATGTCTGTGTTCTCCTTCTCGACTGGGTATGTGCTAACTATATCAAGCGCTGGATTGAGATGTCAAGCGTGCTGCTTGGCATAGGCAGCGCGGGGCCAGCGCGGGCTCAGGCGCGCTCGAAGATCGTGGCGATACCCTGACCGCCGCCGATGCACATCGTGTTGAGGGCGTACCGGCCGCCGGTGCGGTTGAGTTCGTACAGCGACTTGACGACCAGGATGGCACCGGAGGCGCCGACCGGGTGGCCGAGCGAGATCCCGCTGCCGTTCGGGTTGGTCCGGTCGGGCGGCAGGCCCAGTTCCCTGACCACAGCCAGCGCCTGAGCCGCGAAGGCCTCGTTGACCTCGAACACGTCGATCTCATCGACCTTCAGACCGGTGCGGTCGAGAACCGCGCGCGTCGCGGGAACCGGGCCCATGCCCATGATCCGCGGCTCGACTCCGCCGAGACCGTAGCCGACCAGCCTGCCGAGCGGGCTGAGGCCGTGACGGGTGACGAACGATTCCGACGCGAGGATCACCGCCGCGGCGGCATCGTTGATGCCCGACGCGTTACCCGCGGTGACCGTGCCGTCTTTCGCGAACGCGGGCTTCAGCTTCGCCATGTCGTCGAGGCTCACCTCGGCCCGGAAGTGCTCGTCGGTGTCGACGACGGTGGTGCCCTTCCGCCCCGCGATCTCGACCGGGAGGATCTGCTCGGTGAAATAGCCTGCCGCGGACGCGGCCGCGGCCCGGCGGTGGCTCTCCGCGGCTAGGGCGTCCTGGTCTTCCCGGGACACGCGGAAGTCGGTGGCGACATTCTCCGCCGTGACGCCCATGTGGCACGCGTCGAACGGGTCGGACAGCGCGCCCACCATCGGGTCGAGCGCGACGCCGTCGTTCATCCGCTGGCCCCAGCGCATGCCGGGCAGCCAGTACGGAGCCCGGCTCATCGACTCGGCGCCGCCGGCCACCGCGACGTCGCAGTCGCCCAGCATGATCGACTGCGAGGCGGAGACGATGGCCTGCATTCCGCTGCCGCACAGCCGGTTCACGGTCAGGGCGGGCGTGCCGATGTCCAGGCCGCCGTTGATGGCCGCCACCCGGGACAGGTACATGTCCCGGAACTCGGTGTGGATCACGTTGCCGAACACGGCCTGGCCAACCTCGGCCGGGTCCACGCCCGCCCGGCCGACGGCTTCGCGGACGACCTTCGCGGCCAGGTCACAGGGCGGCACCGCGGCCAGGCCGCCGCCGTACTTGCCGATCGGGGTCCTGACGGCGGACAAGACGAATACGTCTTCCATGGTTGCTCCTCATCTCACATGTCGAGGCCGCCGTTGACGGCCCAAATCTGTCCGGTGATGTACGACGACTCGTCTTGCGCGAGGAACGCGACCACGCGGGCGATCTCCTCGGGCCTGCCGATGCGGCCGACGGGTATCTGGCCGCGGAATCTCTCCATCACCTTGTCCGGGATGGTGGCCAGCATGTCGGTGGCGATGTAGCCGGGCGTCACGGCGTTGACGGTCAGGCCCGGGCCGTCGCCGACCGGGTTCCCTGACCGGTTCAGCATGAAGACCGCCTCCCGGGCCAGCGTCTTGGTCAGGCCGAACAGCCCCGACTTGGACGCCGCGTAGTTCGCCTGCCCGATGCTGCCGATCTCGCCGATGGCGGAGGAGATGTTGATGATCCGGCCGGTGCCGCGGGCCAGCATGTGCTCCAGCGCAGCCTGGGCCACGAAGAACGCGCCGGACAGGTTGATCGAGATCACCCGGGACCAGTCCTCGTCTCCCATCTTGGCCACGGTCTTGTCGATGGTGATCCCGGCGTTGTTGACCAGGATGTCCAGCCGGCCGTGCTGCTCGATGACCTCGCGCACCACGCGCCGGCAGTCGTCGGCGTCGCCGATGTTTCCGTGGTGGACGGTGATCCGGCCCGGATACTCCTCGTTCATGCTGGCCACGAACTTCTCGGCCGGCTCGTGGTGCCGCCAGTACCCGGCCGCGACGTGCGCGCCGTCGGCGGCGAGGCGATGGCTGATGGCGCCTCCTATGCCGCGGGTGCCGCCGGTGACCAGGGCCACCCGGTCCGCCAGTGGCCCTTTCGTGCTGGGCGGTTGCTGTTCGGTCACGGTCGTCATCGCGTCGCTCCTATCTGTCCTGCTGTCCCAACCCGATGACTTGCCGCAATGGTGAAACGGGGTCCGGCGTCCGCGGCGGACACCGCGGGACAGCCTCTTCGGCCGTAGCCACGTCAGTGCGGAACGCTACTGTGCTGTGGTCCCGCGGGAACCGGCCATGCGTCCCCCGCGCTGCGGGCTTAGGTCCCCTCTCATCCGGACATCCGGGCCTGGACGGCTCCGGGGCCGAATGTAACGGTGAGGTCACGAACGGCAGATCCGGCATTTTCAGGCTGCCCGCACCCGAACCCGGGAGAGGTCATGGACAAGCACGAAGTACCCGCGGACACCCGTAGCAACGCGGTCGAGGCGACCGGCATCGCGGTCGAGGCGGCCGGCATCGCGGTCGAAGCGGCCGAGGCCGCGGCCGGCGCGCTGCCCCTGGACATGGCCGGCGCGGTGGCCGATCTGTTTGATCCGGTCAGCGTCGCGCGGGAGATGCCGTGGCTGGCCGGCGAGCTGGCGAAGATCGCGCTGGGCCGGTCGGATATCGCCTTCGGCCAGCGGGACGCGCGCTTCGCCGACGAGGCGTGGCGGACGATCCCTTACTTCCGCACGCTGGGCCAGTCGTACCGGCTGTTCGAGATGTGGGTAGACCGGCTGTACGACTCGGTGAACAGCTCGTGGCAGAACAAGGCGCGCGCGCGCTTCGCGGCCGACGTGCTGAAGGCCGCGGCGGCGCCGACCAACATCCTGGCCACCAATCCTGCCGCGCTGCGGAAAGCCGCCGAGACCGGCGGCCTGTCGCTGGTGCACGGCGCCCAGAACATGCTGAGGGACATGGCGCGCGGCGGGATGCCCGCCATGGTCGACCGCGAGCAATTCGTGGTGGGCAAGGACCTGGCCTGCACCCCGGGCGCGGTGGTGTACCGCGAGGAGATGTTCGAGTTGCTGCAGTACACGCCGACCACGCCCAGGGTCCGCGGCGTACCCCTGCTGATGATCCCGCCGCAGATCAACCGCCACTACGTGATGGACCTCTCGCCGGGGCGGTCGCTGGTCGAGTTCGCGGTCAGCCAGGGCATCAGCGTGTTCATGATCGTCTGGCGGAACCCGAGCTCGCTGCGCGGTGACGGGAAGTGGGGACTGGATGACTACCTGGCCGCGACGGAACGAGCCAGCGAGGTGGCCAGGAAGATCACGCGCAGCGAGAAAGTGAACTTCCTCGGGCTGTGCGCCGGCGGCATCACGCTCTCGTACCTCCTCGCCCACCTCGCCGCGATCGGGGACGAGTCGCCCGGATCGGCGACGTTCGTCGTCACCATGGTGGTCGGCGACAAGGCGAACGTCGTCGGCATGCTCGACACCAGCCAGGCGCGCGCGATGCTCGAGCAGGCCGCCGCCGCGGAACAGGTCATCCCGGGCACCGCGCTGCGCGCCCTGTTCGCCATGCTGCGGCCGAACGACCTGGTCTACAACTACCTGGTCAGCGGCTGGCTGACGGGCGAGCCGCCGGCCCCGTTCGACGTGCTGGCCTGGAACGACGATGCCACCCGGACAACGGCGAAGTTCGCGCTCGAGTCGACCAGGCTGGCCATGGACGGCTGGGACGGCAACGGCCCGACGCTGCTCGGCGTCAAGACCGACTTCGGCAAGGTCAGCTGCGACAGCTACCACGTCGGCGGCTACACCGACCACATCACCGCGTGGCGGGCCTGCTACGATACCGCCCACCTGGTCGGCGGGGCCGACAAGGAAATGACCTTGATCAAGTCCGGTCACATCCAGTCGGTCGTCTACCCGGCCGACAGCACGCGCTACGACCGCTGGTACGGGCCGCCCACGCCCACCGATCCCGACGAGTGGCTCAAGACGTCCGCCGTGGAGCACGGCTCGTGGTGGCGGCCCTGGGCCGAATGGCTGATCGCCCGATCCGGCACCGAGCGGCCAGCGCGGACGCACCTCGGCAACCGCCAGTACCCGCCGCTCGCCCCGGCTCCCGGGACCTACGTCTTTTCCTAGCCGGGGCGATCGGCTGTCCTGCCTGGTGGCCGCGACCGGATCGAGACCTGTTGGTCCTAGGGGTTGGTGGTACTCGGGCTTAATCTTGGGGTATCTAACGGCTAGCGGGGCGCCAACGTAGCCTCGACTGCGTTCGGAGGTCGGCAAATGCGACGGCTGTGGATCTCTGTCCTGCTGGCGGTGGCGGCGGCGCTGGCGGTTCCGGCCGCCGCGGCGGCCGCGCCCTCGGCGCCCGCGGC
>JASIGD010000301.1 GCA_030045295.1 Streptosporangiaceae bacterium | reverse complement strand
TCATAGACCGCGAGCGCACCGGTCCGCGGATTCAAGATGGTGGCCTGGACGAACGCCCCCAGGTTGACCGCGTTGGTCATCTCGCAGCCAGAGGCTGCCGGCGACTGCCCGTCCGTGCCGGTGAGCTGATACGGCGTGGCCAGGCCCTGCGCACTGAGCGGGTTAGCGGGAACGATGATGTCACAGTTCACGTTGGTCGCTGCCGCAGCCGTGGAGGCCGTCGGACTGCCCGAGCCCGACGCGCTCACGCAGGGCGACGGCGAGGCCGCAGGGCTCCCGGACGCGGTCGGGTCACCCGATGGCGTGGGGTTCCCGGACGTGGTCGGGTCACCCGATGGCGTGAGGTTCCCGGACGGTGCGGGGTTCCCCGATGGCGCAGGATTCCCGGACGTGGTCGGGTCACCCGATGGCGTGAGGTTCCCGGACGGTGCCGGGTTCCCCGATGGCGCAGGGTTCCCGGACGGCGCAGGGTTCCCAGGCGGCCGGTGCCTCGCGTACGCTGCCGGGCTCCCGGACAGCGAGCTGCAAGAACCTGTCGCCGACTGATTTATCGTCGTGACGGGGCGACCAGAGACCGCGAGGACGATCCCGAGAGTCAGGCCCAACGCCACCGGGATGGCGAGGGGGACCGCGATGCGCGCCGCACGGCTGTTCCTAGCGCGACGGCGCCATGCGGACCGATGCCCACTGCGCATTCAATCCACCTCCATGGATGTCCGCTGTGACGCTCCCGGTGGATTACCGTAGACCCGCAACGATGGTGCAGACAGGAGATTTAGAAGATTCGCGTTTTGTCCCGTTTCAAGCGCTAGGCGATGTCGAAGTCCGGGAAATTTATTGCCAAGTCCTAACGTCGCAGGTGACGAGGCTGCAACCAGACCGAGATTGCCCCGTGATAGGACAGCGCGTGCCCTGTGACGTCACGGCCAGCGAACGATAGCCGCGGAAAGTAGTTATAAAATCGCTATCAGTTACGGCAAGATGTTTCGGAAGCGTTACGCCGTCACCGGCCCGGCGGCTGCCCCAGCAGGTCACAGGGCTGTCGCCGGGCCCGCGACGGCTCGCCGGCGCGGGGACGTTCAATGCGATCAGCGCAGCCGTCACATCACGGGCGTAAGGGAGCAGCAGTCACGTCCTTCCGGCCCGCATCTGCCGTCCTCGCCACGCCTCGCCAATTAACCGCCGGGCTACTGCGTGTCTTGGTCCTAATAAGTTCGGCCCGGCATTTTTCCGGACCCCTGTCACGCTAATCCTGCATCCGTACCAATCCATTTCAACAGTCGGCAATCACGGTCCGCGGCGATGGACTACACGCACGTCATTTGCCGGGCCATCACCCGGCTGGTGAGCGGCTCGGGCGTCCTCCGGAGGGACCCGGCCGCTCGCTGGCGGCCCACTGGCGGCCCGGACGAGGATCGCTGGCTCAGCCTGCGCGGGCCAGGCCGCGGACAGCAGCGACGGCGTGGCGACCGCCAGGCCATGTGCCCGGAGCACGATAGGCTGGCACCGGCAACCTTTCTTGGTGTATGTGCGTCTGTCTGTGAGGGAGTCGTTTATCCGACTTCGCGTGCTCTACAGTTCCGGTCTCTGCTGTTTGCTTAGCTGTTGTCCAAATTCTTAAATCACGTCGAGGGGACGGCGCCGTGTCGCGATCGGGATGGTTCGGCAAACAGCGGTCAACGCTGGGCACCGGTGGGACCACCGAGACCAAACGGATCTGGCGGCGAACCGGCGGACGCGCCGCCGCGCTTATCGCCAGTTGCGCCGCGCTCGTCCTGGTGGCCGGCGTTTCGATCGTCGCGTTCGCGGCGCCGGGGAGTCACGCGGCTCCGGTATCGGCCGCCCGGCGCGCCGTACGGCCCAAGCCGGCGCCGGCGCTCCGGGTGCTTTCTGTCACCCCGGCCGCGGGCGCCCGCGGCGTCAATGGCGCCGATCCCATCACGGTGCAGTTCTCCGCGCCGCTTGCCGCCACGACCCCCATGCCGCAGCTCTCGCCGGACATCTCGGGGAGCTGGCAGGTCCAGGGCGACACGGCAGTCTTCACCCCGGCGGTGGGATATTTCCAGGACACCCAGGTCACGCTGAAGCTCCCCGGCGGCCCGGCCGGGATGATCTCGGTCGGCGGGGTCACCGCGGGCGCCGGCGGGCTGCTGGCCTCGGGGGTGACCCAGCGCTTCACCACAGGCTCGTTCAGTACCTTGCGCCTGCAGCAACTGCTGTCCCAGCTGGGCTATCTGCCGCTGACCTGGACGTCGCAATCCAGCTCGGTCATCACCCCCGGCAACGAGAACGCCGAGCTCTCGGCCGCGTACGACCCGCCGACCGGGACGTTTAGCTGGCACAGCGGTTACCCGTCGGAGCTGACGGACCAGTGGCAGGCCGGGTCGGGCAACATTCTCGATACCGGCGCGATCAGGGCCTTCGAGTCGGTTCACGGGCTGACGATGGACGGGTTCGCCGGCAATGCCGTGTGGTCAGACCTGCTTTCCGCGGTGGCGAAGGGCCAGCGCAACCCGAACGGCTACACCTACGCCCTGGCCGACCAGAACCTGCCCGAGTCGATAACGATCTGGCACAACGGGCACGTGGTGCTGACCAGCCCGGCCAACACGGGCATCCCGGCCTCCCCCACCGTGGACGGCACCTTCCCCGTCTACCTGCGGTTCTACTTCACGTACATGCAGGGCACCAACCCGGATGGCACCCCCTACGACGATCCCGTTTGGTACGTCTCCTACTTCAACGGCGGCGACGCCGTGCACTACTTCCCACGCGGAGGTTACGGGTACAACCAGAGCCTGGGCTGCGTGGAGCTGCCCTGGGACCAGGCCGCGGAGGCCTATCCGTACCTGACCTACGGCAGCCTGGTCACCGTCATCGGCCCGGTCGGCGGCTGACAGGCCAGGCCCAGGCTCCGCACACAGGTTGCGAAGGCCGAACCCGGCGTCGCGGCGGCGACGTGCTCAGCGTCGTCGGCCGTGTCGACGTCGGTGAGTTCGGGTAGCAGGCGGACCCGGAGCCCGGCCTCTTCCAGCCGGGCGAGCTGCAGCGATCCAGTATCCGGGCGCGACATGGGAACGCCGAGGACCAGGGCCGGATCGATCTCGCGCAGACCCAGCAGCCAGAACCCGCCGTCCTCGGCCATCCCGAACGTGGCATCCGCGGCACCGGACACCAGCGGCTCGGCCGCGGCGGCAAGCAGCCCAGGCGTCACCTGAGGAGTATCCATGCCGATCAGCACCACGGGGGCGGGCGACGTGGCGCGCGCATCCGCGAGAGCCCAGGCGATGCGCTCGCCAAGGCCGGCGCCACGCTGGCCGATGACGTCGAAACCGGCGGGCAGCCACCGGCCGGGTATTCCGTCCAGGGCAAGGATCCGGCGGGCGACGCTGGCCCGCTCGACCGCCGCGAGGGTATCGGCCAGCGCCGCCTGAGCCAGAGCGGCCGCCTGCGCGGGCGTGTACGGCGGCGTGAGCCGGGTCTTGACCCGGCCGGGAACGGGTTCCTTCGCGATCACCATGACCTGCGCGGCCAGCAGCTGGTCCGGCACCGGGCGGCCGCCCCGCCGATG
>JASIGD010000300.1 GCA_030045295.1 Streptosporangiaceae bacterium | reverse complement strand
TGGTGAGGAGGCTGCGCTGGGCGCTGCGACGCCCTTGTGTCGCCGCCACCCAGTCGCTCAAAAGCTTCTCGATCTCGGCAACTTTGGTCGTAGTGATCTCGATGAGCTGCACGAACGTCATCACTTTCCCCTTCCAGCCCGGCCGGGCCGGGCCGCAAGGCGCGGCGAAGGCGACGGCGCGAGCATCTGTCCTGGATCAAAGCGGTAACCCCGAGGCGTATGCCGGGATCTCGTCAGCGCTTGGCGTAGTCCGCGAAGCCCTGCCAGTCGATGACGACACAGGGCTCGTCGCCGATGACCCACGCGTCGTGGCCGGGTTGCATGATCGCGAAATCCCCGGGGCCATACTCCATCTCTTCCCCGTCGTCCATGACGACCTTCATCCGGCCGGAAATGAAGTAGCCCATGTGGGCAGCCTGGCAGCTCTCGGTCTTGGCAATCGGCTTCACGTGCTCTGACCACTTCCAGCCCGGCAGGAAGGTAGCCCGGCCAACGCTGCCTTCTTTCATGTTCACCAGCTGGAGCTGGCCCGTGCCGGCCTCGAACGGCCGGGTCTCTTCGGGTGAATCAAGGCTCATGCGAACCAGGCCTGACATGGTGATCCCTCCTGCGCCGGTGGATGCAAGTCCTTCTCTGGCGGCCAGCCGGCCATCATGACAGCAGGGCACATCGATGTTCAGTCCGGATGAACACGATATGGAGGTTGCGTGAAGGCACCGCACAAGCGGTCAGCGACTATCACCTGACGGGCAAGGACCGAGCCTCGGTCACGTGCGCGAGGCGCTGACGATTCGGGTGGCGACCAGGGCAGCGCGTCGCCAGGCCTGGACTTACCCGGCGCAGAGCGAGATCATGCTGCCGGGCCGGGCGAAGGGTATACATGGCGTTGACGACGGACAGCGAGCCGAGAGCTGGCGGCATCTCCGGGCACCGGCGCGCAGCGGGAATCTACGGCGCGATCATCACCGCCGCCATCATCGCGGCCGTCGGGGATCATGTCCCGACCCTGCCGATGGCCGTCTCGATTGTAGTCACGCTCGTGGTGTACTGGATCGCCGAGGTGTATGCCGAGCTGTTGGGTGAGCATGTGGAGCGCGGACAGCTGCCGACCTGGGCGTACACCCGGGCTACGCTGGCGGCGCGGTGGCCGATGGTCAGCGCCTCCTACGTCCCGCTGCTGGCGCTGGTGCTGGCCCGGGTGGCCGGTGCCTCCGTCCCGGCCGCGGCCAACGTGGGGCTGGCGGCGGCCATCGTCCTGCTGGTCTTCCATGGCTGGTCGGTCGGCCGCGCCGCAAAGCTGCAAGGTGCGCAGCTGCTGATTGTCACCTCGATCGCGGCGGCGCTCGGCCTGGTGATGGTATTGCTCAAGGACCTGGTCCTTGTGCACCTGCACTGAATCTCTGCCAGGTGGCAGGCGGGCGCCGCGCAGGCCTCCCCGTCCCGGAGAACCAGCACCCTCATGGCGCTGCCTCATCAGGAGCGGCCTGGCCGGGTTCCATCGGCCTGAGGATGGCCCGGGCGGGCGCGCCGTCGCTGCCGTGCAGCTTGACCGGCAGGCAGATCATCTCGTACCGGCCGCCGGCGACCGCCGACAGGTCGAGTCCCTCGATGATCCAGATCCCGGCCTCGAGCAGGATCTTATGGATCGTGGCCCCATCGGCGTGGTACCCGCCGACGGACAGATAGTCGATCCCGACCGTACGCACCTGCGCCGTGGCCAGGTGCCTGGCCGCCGGCTCGGAGATATACACGAAATCCTCGACGAAGCTGTCAGCCTGCCAGCAGCGGGCTGAGTTGGCCGTGCGGAAGAGGACGCGCTCGCCGGGCTGCAGCCGGTGCCTCCGTAGCTCGGCGACGGTGATCTCGCGGGGATCCTCGATCTGGATCACCCGGGCCTGGCCCATCGTCGCCGTCAGCGGCATCTCATCCAGCCCGCCAGCCCCGTGGATGAAGTGCACCGGGCCGTCCATGTGCGTGCCGCTGTGCACCCCCATGGCCAGGTGGGAGACGTTGCATTCGTCACCACGGCCGGTGTCCATGACCCGCTGCAGCACGATCGGCGGGTTATCAGGCCAGTGCGGCATGCCATGCCGGACGGTCACCGACACGTCGATCCAGTCTGTCATCTCCGCATGCCCCACCATGGCCTCCGCGACACTGCCAAGGGTCCGGCACAGCGCGGGACCCATCAGCGGGTCCGGCGACCTGCGCCGGGTTCACTTGCCCGGATGCTAGCGCGCTCGGCCCCGCCGTGTCGCCTGTTGACCCCCGGCGCTGACCGCTCGCGTCCCGCATCGTAAACCTGCCCGCACTCACCCCGGCGGCCTGAGGTTGGCCATCTTCCGCACCGAGGTCCACCGCGGCGTCCTGTGGGCGGTCATGACCGGTGACCAGCATCATCCCCGCCTCCCAGAACGATCGCTAGCCGCGCCCGGCAGGCCGCGGTGCGGGTCCAGCCTCGCTGCTAAGGTGAGCCCATGCGGGCCGTCACGGTCATTCCCGGAAAACAGGGCTCGGTCGCGCTCACCGACATGCCCGAGCCGCCGGACCAGGACGGGCCGGTCCTGGTCCAGACGCAGGCGATCGGCATCTGTGGTACCGACCTGGAGATTATCAACGGCGAGTACGGGTCGGCCCCGCCGGGGCAGGACCGGCTGATCATCGGGCACGAGTCGCTGGGCCGGGTGGCCGAGGCCGCCCCGGGGACCGGCTTCGGACCGGGGGACCTGGTGGTCGGCATTGTCCGCCGCCGCGACCCCGTCCCATGCCCGGCGTGCGCGGAGGGGCACTGGGACATGTGCACCAACGGCCTTTACACCGAACGGGGGATCAAGGGCCGTCACGGCTACGCGTCCGAGCGGTACCGGATCCACCCCGAGTACCTGGTCGCGGTGGATCCCGCGCTCGGCGCCCTCGGCGTGCTGCTCGAGCCGACCACCGTGGTGGCCAAGGCCTGGGACCACATCGAGAGGATCGGCCGCCGGGCCGCCTGGGCACCGCAGACAGCGCTCATCACCGGTGCCGGGCCGATCGGGCTGCTGGCCGCCTTGCTAGCCACTCAGCGCGGCTACCAGACTTACGTGCTCGACCGGGTCACCGAGGGCCGCAAGCCGGAGATGGTCCGCCGGCTCGGGGCAACCTATGTCCACAGCGGGGACGTTGCCGAGGCGGCCGCGGACGCGGACATCGTGATCGAATGCACCGGCTTCTTGCAGCTGCTGCTCGAGGCAGCCGGTAGGAACGTCCGCTACCGGATCATCTGCCTCACCGGGGTCTCCGCGGTCGGCGCCGAATCCGTCATCGACCCGGGACTGCTCAACCGGAACATGGTCCTGCAGAACTCGGTCCTGTTCGGCTCGGTCAACGCCAACCGGCAGCACTACGAACAGGCGGCCAAGGCGCTGGCCCAGGCCGACCCCGGGTGGCTCGCCGACCTCATCACCCGGCGGGTGCCGCTGGAAGAGTGGGCCGACGCCTACACCCGCAGGCCCGATGACATCAAGACGGTCCTGGATTTCCCGGACGCGCCGCCGTAGCGTGATGTCCCGGGCCTGGACGTGACCAGCTGGCTGATCGACAAGTCCGCCCTCACCCCGTGTGGGTGATGACGGCCGGGCAGGCATTCCGGATGATCGGGTCATGATCTCATCGGCGCCCGAGCCCTTTGACGTCGTGGTCGTCGGCGCCGGACCCGCCGGCGTCGTCGCGGCGCTCCGCGCGGGCCGCCTGGGGGCCAGGACGGCGCTGATCACCCGCGACCAGTTCGGCGGCATGGCCGCGAACGACGGGCCGGTTCCGGTGCGCACGCTGGCCCAGGCGGCGCGGCTGATCCGCGAGGCCAGACAGCTGCCCCGGTACGGGATCTCGGGCAGCGAACCCACCGTGGATTATCCCCGGCTGCTGGCACGTGTCCGCGAGGTGACCGCGGCCGCACGCGAGCAGACACTGCTGCGCGATGACCTTGACCGGGCTGGCGTGAGGATCTACGAGCAGGCCGGCCCGGCGCGGTTCGCAGACGCCCACACGGTCGAGAGCGACAACGCCCCGCCGCTGCACGCAGCCAAGGTCATCATCTGCACCGGTGGGACGTCGCGGCCGCTGCCGGTTCCCGGCTTCGAGCTGACCGCGACGCACAGCGACGCGTGGAACCTGTCCTCGGTGCCGCCGTCGATGATAGTTATCGGCGCTGGCGCGACCGGCGTACAGGTGGCCTCGATCTTCAACGCATTCGGCTCACGCGTGCACCTGGTCGAGATCGCTCCCCGCATCCTGATGAGCGAGGACCATGACGTCTCCGAAGCCGTAGGCGCCGCCCTGGCCGCGTCCGGCGTGCGTATCGTGGAGGACGCCGGGACGATCGACCGCTTCGAACGCTGCGCGGCCGGCGTGCGCCTGATCCGTTCATCAGGCCAGGGCCAGGAGAGCATCGACGCCACGCTGGCTGTGGTCGCGGCCGGGTGGATGGCGGCCACTGACGGGCTGGGCCTTGACCGGGCCGACGTGCAGCAGGACCGGCGCGGGTACGTCGAGGTTGACGGGCAGTTGCGTACGTCCGCGCCGCACGTCTTCGCGGCCGGCGACGTCACCGGGCGCGCGATGGTCGTGCACGAGGCGGTCCGCCAGGGCCTGGTGGCCGCGACCAATGCGGTCCTGGGACCGACCACGGTCCTGCCCGCCCAGGTGAGCCCGATCGGCAGCTTCACCGACCCCGAGTACGCTTCGGTCGGGCTGACCGAAACGGCGGCCCGGCAGACCCACGAGGCGGCGGTGGCGATGGTACGCTTCGACTCGCTCCCGAGGCCGATCATCGACGGCCGTCAGACGGGGTTCTGCAAACTGGTCGTCGACCGCCAGCGGCATACGATCCTGGGCTGCCACGTGGTAGGCGAGCGCGCGGTGGAGCTGGCCCAGCTGGCGGCGACCGCGATGGCCGCCCAGATGCCGGTCGAGCAGCTCGCGCTGGTGCCGTTCTCCTTTCCCACGTACGCGAACGCCCTGGGCCGCGCGGCGATCACCGTCGCGGTCGACCTCGACCACACCGGAACGTGGGCGGTGGATCACCTCGAAACAGCAGTTGAGGCCGGCGTTGCCTGAGCCTCCGGTGAGCGGGCGACCGGGAGCTTGTGCTCGCGTCGACCGCGATCAGTTCTGGTCTGCTGTGCGTCAAGATGATGTCGGGGTCGGGCCAGCTGGCGCACCGGCGCTGGTGCCGGGGCGGAGGTCTGCTCAGCTGAGCGACGCACTGGCCGCCCGCAGGTCTTGAAGGGCGGCGGCAGTGTAGGGCGCCAGTCCGGCCTCCGTGTCGTGGTCGGCCTGCAGCCAGTCGGAGTAGCCGCGCTTGAACGCCAGGACGCCCATCTCGCCTGCAAGGTGCGCGATCGGGTCCGGCACGCCCCGTGCCATGAGAGCATCGGTCATTGCTGCTGCCAGGCCCGCGCTCTTGAGGGCGTCGCGCTCTTGTAGCTCGGCGCTGGCGGCGATTGCTGCCTTCAGGCGAGGGCCGAGCTCGCGGTTCATCGGGCCCATCGCGTTCGACGCCCGCTCGAGACCGGCCGCGAGCGCCTCGAGCGGGCTGGCGGTCTGTGGCGCCTCGGTGATCCCCTCGGCCAGCAGCCGGCTCAGCACTTGCTGCCCCGCCACGAGCAGCTCGCGCTTGTCGGGGAAGTGCCGGAAGAAGGTGCTCTTGGTGACCCCGGCGCGCTCGGCGATCTGCGCGACCGTCGTGGCGTCGTACCCCTGCTCGGTGAACAGGTCCACGGCGGCCAGGACCATCCTGTCCCGTGCGCCGGGTTCCCATCGGGCCATGAGCCCATCCTAAGTGATGCGACCTTTGTCCCGTCACCGTGCTAGAGTGATGGGACAAAGCTCCCATCACTTCTGAGGAGAACCTCATGCGGGTCTTCGTCACAGGCGGCACCGGGCTGATCGGTTCCACCGTCGTCGCCGAGCTACTCGGCCATGGCCACGTCGTCCTCGCCTTGGCTCGTTCCGACTCGTCCGCGACGGCCCTGCAGACGGCCGGCGCGCAGACCATCCGCGGCGACCTCGCCGATCTGGCCGCGCTCCGCGCCGGCGCCGCGAAGGCTGACGGGGTGATCCACCTGGCCTTCGCCAACGACTTCAGCAGTCCTGCCGCCCTCGCTGCGGGCGTCGCTGAGGAGGGCGCCGCGCTCGCGGCCCTGGGCGAGGAGCTCACCGGCAGCGGCCGCCCCCTGATCACAGTCTCCGGTACGCCGTATGTCCCGGGCCGCGCTTCCACCGAGGCCGACCCGCTGCCGACCGGCGGCCCGGTCGGCGGTCGCAGCCGCTCTGTCACGGCGGTCCTGGACCTGGCCTCCCGCGGCGTCCGCAGCGCGGCCGTCCGCCTGCCGCGCACAGTCCACAACCAGGGCAGAGGCGGATTCGCCGGCCTGCTGACCGACATGGCACGCCGCACCGGAGTGTCAGGCTATCCGGGCGACGGCACCCAGCGCTGGCCGGCCGTACACGCGCTTGACGCGGCCGTCCTGTTCCGGCTGGTCCTGGAGCAGGCACCGGCCGGGACCTCGTGGCACGCCGTCAGCGACGAAGGCAACGCCGTGCGCGACATTGCCTCGGTCATCGGCAGACGGCTCCGGCTCCCGGTCCAAGCGATACCGCAGGAGACCTTCGGCCCGCTCGGCCCGATCTTCGCGACCGACCAGCCCTCATCCAGCGCCCGCACCCGGCAGGAACTCAGCTGGCAGCCAACGCACCCGAGCCTGCTGGAGGACCTGGAGAACATCCAGCCCTGACCGGCTCGCAGCGCGGCGC
>JASIGD010000299.1 GCA_030045295.1 Streptosporangiaceae bacterium | reverse complement strand
TGAGCTGGGTGGGCGATACTGGGATCGAACCAGTGACCTCCTCGGTGTGAACGAGGCGCTCTCCCGCTGAGCCAATCGCCCGCCGCTGGTCCCGCGCTGTCCGCCGAGGGTCTGAAACCCCCGCGGCAGCCTCCTACCGGCGCTCCCATAGGGTAGCGCATCTTCGCGGCCCGGGGCATGCGGCCGGACGCGACGCCGGGGCACCAGACCGCCCTCCGGCGTCTGGCGATGTTCGCAATAGATCCCGAAGCGGCTGATAACGTTCTGTAACTGCAAATTCGTGCAATCGTACGCATCGGCCACGTTCAACTACTTTCAGTGTCAATATCGGCACGTTTCGTAGATAATCCTATGAGTCAACACGACTAGCTATGCAATCAGCGCGCGGGAACACTAAACTGCTGCAACGCCGTTTCACCGAACTGAACGATATTTGTCCAGGTCAAGGCTACGGCAACGGCTCGACCTCCGGCAGGGTACGAAAGGCGCAAAACGGGATGCTGATCACTTGGGAGAACTTCACCCTCCGTATGCGTCATAGGCATCAACCGGCCGCGTCTTCCGAGCAGTGCGCAGGATCCCATGCGAGCGGGCTAAGTAGGGATGGGTAGCAGATGAGCAGAAGCAGCAGCACTACGATCTCCGCTGAGCTCGGCCTGAGGCTCGTCGTCCCGCAGCAAACGATTGTCCCGCTTGTTGCCAGCCTTTATTACAGCGGCGGCGATCCGTATGCGGTGCGCATGGCGTTCCACGTCGGCACCGATGAGCCGGTCGAGTGGATTTTCGCCAGGGACCTGCTCGCCTCCGGAATCGAGTCGCGTCACGGCGAGGGAGACGTGCAGGTCTGGCCCTCGGCCAGGTCGTGCGCCGAAGCCGACGGCCTCGACGTGATCGGCGCGGCCGACGCGGATGGCGCGGTGCTGAACATCGAGCTGTCGTCGCCATTCGGCCAGGCGCACTTCGAAGCGCCGGCCCGCGCCATGTCCGCGTTTCTCCAGCGCACCTACAGAATCGTCCCCCCTGGCCGGGAAAGCGACCACATCGACATCGAGACCGAGCTGAACGACCTGCTCGACCAGGCCTGACGGCCGCGGCAGCGGCCCGTCGGCCGATCCGGCCGGCTACTCAAATGACGCGCAGGCTCCGGCGGCCACCTGGCATATCTCCGGCAGCAGCGCGTCCACGGTCGTAATCTGCCCGGCCACTTCCCGGTCGACGTCCATCCGCGGCACCGACTCCCTTACCAGGTCGTGCACCGCCTGGAGCGGCACGCTCGGCGACGCGACCGGGGCACGCAGGTCGATCCCCTGCGTGCCGCAGCAGATCTCCACCGCCAGGCAGGTGCGCACGTTGGCCACCACGTCGCGCAGCTTGCGCACCGCGGTCCAGCCCATCGACACGTGATCTTCCTGTTTGCCCGAGGTCGGGATGGTATCCACGCTGGCCGGGTGGGTGAGCACCTTGTTCTCGCTGACCAGCGAGGCCGCGGTGTACTGGGCCAGCATGAAGCCGGAGTTCGTTCCGGCCGCGGGAGCCAGGAACGGCGGCAGGCCGCGGGAGAACGCGGGGTCGAGCATCCGGTCGACGCGCCGCTCGCTGATGGACGCGAGCTCGGCCAGGCCCATCGCCAGCATGTCGGCGGCGAACGCGAGCGGCTCGCCGTGGAAGTTGCCCGTGGTCATGACCTCGCCGTCAGGCACGATGACCGGGTTGTCCACCACCGAGCCCAGCTCGGTGACGAGCACCCGCCGGGCGAAGCCGAGCACGTCCCGAACGGCCCCGTGCACTTGCGGCGCGCAGCGCAGGCAGTACGCGTCCTGTACCGCGTGCCTGCTGTCCCGGTGACTGGCCATCAGCGGGGACCCGGCGAGCAGCGCGCGCAGGTTGGCCGCGCTGACCAGCTGCCCCGGGTGCGGCCGGAGCGCCTGTACCCGCTCGTCGTAGGTCCGGTCGGTGCCGAGCAGGGCTTCGAGCGACAGAGCGCAGGCCACGTCCGCCGCCTGCACCAGCATCGCGGCGTCGGATACCGAGAACGCGAGCAGCGCCTGCATCGGCTCGGTGCCGTTGACCAGCGACAGGCCCTCCTTCGGGGCCAGCGTCAGCGGCTTGAGCCCGTGCTCGGCGAGCACCTCCGCGGCCGGGCGGCCGGACGGCGGGTCGCCGGCGGCGCGCAGCCGTCCCTCGCCGATCAGCGGCAGGGCCAGGTGCGCGAGCTGGGCCAGGTCTCCCGAGGCCCCCACCGACCCCTTGGCCGGGATCACCGGCAGCAGGTCCATCGACAGCAGGTCCAGCAGCCGGGCGGGCAGCTCGACCCGGACACCGGAGTACCCCGCCGCGAGCGTCCGCGCCCGCAGCAAGAGCACCGCGCGCACGACCTGGTCGTCCAGCGGCTCGCCGGTCGCGGCCGCGTGCGAGCGGACGATCGCGGCCTGCAGCGTGGTCAGGTCGGCTGACCCGATCGGCGTATCGACCAGCGCGCCGAACCCCGTGTTAACCCCGTACACCGGCGCGTCCCCGGTGAGCGCCTGCACCACGACCGAACGGCTCGGTTCCATCTGCCCGCGGACGTTAGCGCCCAGCGTGGCTCGCGCTTCGCCGCGCGCCACCGCCACGACATCCTCGACCGTCAGCGGACCACCGTCGACCACGACTTCGCTCATGCCCGACAGCCTGCCATGCCGGGCGGCGGGAAGATCTAGCGGGACCTGAACCCGAACGTCACGGCCAGGCCCTCGGCCCCCGCCGCGGTAACTCGCACGCTGCGGCGGCGCTGCCCCTTCTCAAAGCCGCGCTCGATCCAGCCGAGCTCGAACAGCCGGCCGGTGATGGCGGCGGCCAGCGCGCCGTTCAGGTGCCCGCGGCGCTGGGTCCAGTCGATGCACTCGCCGGCGAAGGTTCTGCGTGACCGCCGTATTTCAGTGACATTTATGCCGAACGAGCCAAGCGTCTCCGCTCCGGCCCCGGTGACTTCAAAGCGCGTGACGGCGGCAGCATCGCTGGCCGTTAGGGCCGAAGATTGTTGTTTTTCCCTGGCCAGCAGACCGCGGCCGAGCATGGCCGCCAGCAGGTCCACCCCGGCCCGGCCCGCCAGGTGGTCGTAGCAGGTACGTGCCTCGGTAAGCGCGACGGCCTCGCGGGACTGCCGCAGGGTGCGGACCGGCAGCGGGGGGCTGATCAGGCCGAGCGCCTCCAGCGCGGCCGCGACCTCGTAGCCGGCCAGGCGGTAGTAGCGGTGCCTGCCCTGCCGGGCGACCGCGATCATGCGGCCCTCGAGGAGCTTGGTCAGGTGGAAGCTGGCGGTGGCCGCGCTGACGCCGGCCAGCCCGGCCAGCTCCCCCGCGGCCAGCGGGCGGTCGGGCAAGAGCGCGCGCAAGATCGCGGCCCGGGTCGGGTCCGCGATCAGCGCGGCGGCCAGGGCGATGTCGGTTTCGTACGGGGCGGTGCCGGACGGCAGGGGCGGCGCCGGTGTAGTCATGTTCCGACGCTAACCCAGCAATATTTCAACCGGCATCGAAGCGTGACGGGTGGCGGGTGGAGGCAAGCCCGAAGGGTGGTTAGGAGTTTGCGCGAGCGGCAGGATCGGCTACTCTTCTCAAGACAAGACGCACCCTGGGTGCGCGCGGACGTGGCTCAGTTGGTAGAGCATCACCTTGCCAAGGTGAGGGTCGCGGGTTCGAATCCCGTCGTCCGCTCCGGGGGTCGGTATGCCCTTGCGGCGGAATGCCCTTGCGGCGGAGTGGCCGAATGGCTTAGGCAAGGGCCTGCAAAGCCCTGTACACGGGTTCGATTCCCGTCTCCGCCTCCCTGATCTACGCTCCGGGGCCCGGGTCTGGTGTCCGGTACCCGAGCCACCGCGCGATTTCCGTGTGGTCGGCGTCGACCGGCAGCGCGGCCGCCGCGCTGGCCCATGCGTCGACGGCCGCCTGGCTGACCGGCGCCGGGATCCCGGCCGCACGCTCGAGCTGCAGTGCCACGTTCATGTCCTTGAGCATGAGCCGCAGGCCGAAACCCGAGTCGAAACGGCCGGACAGGATGAACCGCGGCCACTTGTTCTCCGTGGAGGCACTGCGGCCGCTGCTGCCGTTGACGATGTCGAGCATGACCGCCGGATCGAGCCCGAACGCGCGGCCGGCCAGCAGCGCCTCCGAGCTCACCAGGAGGTGCGCGGCCGACATCAGGTTGTTCAGCGCCTTGATCGCGTGCCCGGCGCCCGCGACGTCGCCGGCGTGCACGACCTTGGATCCGAGCACCTCGAACACCGGCCGCAGCTGCGCCAGAGCGGCCTCGGGGCCGCCGACCATGATGGTCAGCGTGCCGTCCCGGGCTCCGGTAACGCCCCCGGATACCGGCGCGTCGATCAGCGTCACGCCCCGGCGGGCCGCGCGCTCGGCCAGCAAGCGGGTCCGGACCGGTTCGGACGAGCTCATGTCCACCACCGCGGCAGACGGCGCGACGCAGCCGAGCAGTCCCTCGTCGAGCAGGACGTGCTCCACCACGTCGGAGTCGGGCAGCATCAAGATCACCGCATCCGCCCGGTCGGCGACCGCGGTGACCGTCTCGGCGACGGTGATGCCCGCGGCCCCGCGCACCCGCTCCCTCGCCTGCTCAGACGCGTCGTAGACCGCCACGACGTGCCCGGCTCCGGCCAGCCGCCGCGCCATCGGCTGGCCCATGTGGCCGACGCCGACGAACCCGATCCTGGACGGGGTCACGGCCGGGCACCGTAGTCGGCGTCCGACACGGCATTCAGCCAGTTCGTGGTGCCCAGCGACACCGCAAGGTGCAGCATTAGCGTTTGCGGGCCAGCGCCGTGCCAGTGGCGCTCGGCCGGGGGGACCCAGACCACGTCGCCGGCCTCGAGCGCCGCCGGCAGGCCGCCTTCGGCGCAGATCAGCCCGTGCCCGGACACCACAGCCAGCAATTGACCGCGCTCGTGCCAGTGCCAGAAAGTCCGGGCCGCGGGCCCGAAGAAGACCCTATTCACGTTCACGCCGTCGGCGCTGGCCAGCACCGGATCGACGTACACCAGCCCGGTGAAGGTGGCGGTGCGCTGCTCGGACGGCACCGCACTGCTCTGGTATCCCTTGGCGATCTCCATCGGTCACTCACCCGTCCGGCCTGAGCCATCGTCGTGCAGGCGGACGCCGCCGGCGAGGTCGCCGAGCGCGTCTACGACCCTGTTACTGATCTGATCGCGGTAGCCCAGGCTGTTCGCCAGGCCGAACGCCGCCAGCGGCCCGGGCGCCGCGAGGCACGGCACGCCCAGCTGGCGCAGGCAGTCCACGTACAGGGCGATGTCCTTGGTCATGAGCGCGCTGGTCAGGCCGCCTTCGAGGTAGTCGCCCCGGATGATGCGCGGGAACCGGTTCAGCGTGGCGAAGTTCACCCCGCTGCTGGAGTTGATGACCTCGAGCACCTGCTCGAGGTCGAGCCCCGCCTTCTTCGCGGCCAGCATGACCTCGGCGGTCGCGGCCAGGCTGACTGCGTTGAGGAAGTTGTTCAGGACCTTGGTCAGGTGGCCGGTGCCGCTGCCGCCCATGTGGACTATCTCGCCGGCAATAGGCTCGAGCACCCAGGCGATGGCGTCGAGCGCGGCGGCGGAACCGCCGACCATGATCGTCAGCGTGCCCTTCTCCGCGGCCGCCGCGCCGCCGGAGACGCCGGCGTCGAGATAGTCGATCCCGCGCGCGGCGAGCGCGGCATGCAGCCGGATGGTGGAACTGGGCGCGGCCGTACTGAGGTCGGCGATCACCTGGCCCGCGCGGCCCGCCTCCAGCAGGCCGCCGTCGCCGAGCACGACCGACTCGATGACCGTGCTGTCCGGCAGCGACAGCAGGATGCAATCGCTGCTACCCGCAACCTCGGCGACCGACGCGGCGGGCGTGGCGCCTGCCTGCGCGGCGCGTCCGGGCGCCGGATCGAAGCCGAGGACCGGGTGGCCGGCGTCGGCAAGCCGCCGCGTCATGCGGCCGCCCATGTTCCCGAGGCCGACGAAGCCGATCCGCTGCCCGTTCACCTGCGTGCCCTTCAGCCGATCCGCACCGCGAGCCCGGCCGCATCGCCGGCCGCCGCCGGGAAGCGCCGCATGACGTCCGGGTCGTGCCCGGCCACGATCTCGCGCGCGCCGCCAGCCGCGAGGTCGCGCAGCAGGCCGAAACCGGCGAACATGGCCGGCAGGTCGGCGACATGCGCGAACGGGCGCTCGAGCGCCATCTCCTCGTAGTAGTGGACCGCATCGGAGGCGATCACCACCTCGCCGCGGCCGGTCGCGACGAGCACGATGAGCTGGCCCGGGGTGTGGCCGCCCACGTCGACGACGTCGATGCCGTCGGCGACCTGTTCGCGTCCGCCGACCAGCCGGAGCCGGCCCGCCTTCCGGGCCTGGCGCAGCGCCTCGATGTCCTCGGCCTCGGCGGACGCGGCGAACAGCGGCCGAGATCCCAGCGGCCCGGTCCAGAAGGCGTACTCCCGCTCCGCCAGCACCACTTCGGCGGCCGGGAACCAGCGCAGGTTGCCGATGTGGTCGTAGTGCGCGTGGGTGGCTATCAGCAGTCCGACGTCGTCCGGCACGATACCGAGCCGCTCCAGCGCGGACACCGGCGGGCACAGCATCGTGCGCCCGCGGCGCGCGCCGCTGCGCTCATTGAAGCCGCAGTCGATCAAGACGGTGCGTTCAGGGCTCCGGGCAACCCAGAAGAAGTAGTCCATCCGCGCCTCGGCGTCCGGCTCGCCATACACCTCGTAGTGCAGGAACACCTCGCTCTTGCGGGTCAGCCGGGTCCCGTAGCGGACCGCGAGCACCTCGTACCTCATGGCGTCGCGTCCTGGCCGGCCCGGTTGTCGCCCGGCTGGACGAGCCCCGTCTCGTAGGCCAGCACCACCACCTGGACCCGGTCCCGCAGCCCGAGCTTGGCCAAGATCCGTCCGACGTGGGACTTCACCGTCGCCTCGGACACGAACAGGGCGGCGGCGATCTCCGCGTTCGAAAGGCCGCGGGCCACCGCGACCAACACCTCGCGCTCGCGCTCGGTCAGCGCGGATAGCTGGGGGTAGCGCTGCGCCCTTTGCCCGGCGGAAAGCGGGAGAACCTGGGCGTATTCCTCCAGCAGGCGCCGGGTCACCCGGGGTGAGACGACCGCGTCCCCGGCCGCGACCGTCCTGATGGCCGCGACCAGTTCCGCCGGGCGCACGTCCTTCAGCAGGAAGCCGCTGGCGCCGGCCCGCAGCGCGCCGAAGGCGTAGTCGTCGAGGTCGAAGGTGGTCAGGGCCAGCACGCGCACGCCGGGGTGGGCGGCGGTGATGCGCCGGGTCGCCTCGATGCCGTCGGTGCCCGGCATCCGGATATCCATCAGCACGACGTCCGGCGTGCAGCGGCGGGTGAGGTCCACCGCCTCGTCGCCGTGCCCTGCTTCCGCGACGACGGTCAGGTCGCTCTCGGCCTCGAGGATCATCCGGAAGCCGCGCCGCAGCAACGGCTGATCGTCAGCCAGCAGCACGGAGATGCTCATGCAGGCGCCGACCCGGGCCGCAGGGTCGCCTCGACCAGCCAGCCGCC
>JASIGD010000298.1 GCA_030045295.1 Streptosporangiaceae bacterium | reverse complement strand
GCGGCCTGGCCGGACGGCACGCTCGCGGACTGGTGCGCGGAGGCGGCCAGGGCGATCCCGCCTACGGCGGAGGCAGCCAGTAGTCCGGTGGCGATCGAGGCGATCGCCACCGGCCGCCAGAACCGGCGCCGTCGACGCCCGTCATCGCGCCGCTCGCGCCGGCTCCGGGCTGGTCCGGGTGCGCCGGACAGGTCCAGGGAGGTGACGGTCCTGGACGCGTCGGCCGCGGCCGAAGGCTGGATGAACGTGCGGGTCACCGGCTCAGCGGGCCGGTCTGCGGCCGGCTGGAACACGCCGGTCTCGATCTCCAGATCGCGCGACGTAGGCCGCTGGCCCGGGTCTTTGGCCAGGCAGCGTTCGATCATCGGCCGTACCTCGACCGGCACGACATCGAGGCTCGCCGGGCTGTAGACCACGCGGTAGACAAGCGCCGGGGTTGACCCGCTGCCGAACGGTCCTTCGCCGGTGGCGGCGAAGGCAAGAACCGCGCCCAGGCTGAAGATGTCGCTGGGCGGGCCGACCTCCCCGCCTTCGGCCTGTTCCGGAGACATGAATCCGGGCGAGCCGACTACCAGGCCGGTACGCGTCAGCGCGGTGGCCTCGGCACCCTGGGAAATGCCGAAATCAATCACGCGCGGCCCGTCCTGGGCCAGCATCACGTTCGATGGCTTAAGGTCGCGGTGCACCACGCCCGCGGCGTGGATCGCGCTTAGGGCCTCGGCCAGCCCCGCGGCCAGCCGCAACACCGAGGCGACGGGCAGCGGTCCGCGATCCGCCACCGCGTCGGCCAGCGACGGCCCGGCCACGTAGGTCGTGGCCAGCCACGGCGCCGGGCCATCGGTATCCGCGCCGACGACGGGTGCGGTGAACCGGCTGCTCACCTGGCGCGCGACCGCGACTTCCCGCCGGAAGCGCGCCCGGAACTCGGGGTCCGCGGCCAGCTCGGCGCGGATGACCTTCACCGCGGCGAGCTGGCCTTCCGGCGAAGCACCCAGGAACACCCGGCCCATCCCGCCGACGCCCAGCCGCCCGCGCAGCCGGTACGGTCCGATGAACTGCGGATCACCAGGCTTCAGGTCCTGCAACATGCTCATCCCGTCCTTAACTCAGTGAAGGATGCCGGCGCGCCCTGTGCCGCCGCGGCGTCGCACCCGCCGTCCAGGTGGCCTGCGTCCACGGTGTCAGCGACTGCCGGGGGATCCGTCGGGGGCTGTAGGGGAAACTCAAGGGGGTACGACATGTAGTCACGTGCCTGCGCGCCGTCCGGTTCAAGTTCGCGCCGGATCTTCGCGGTGTGACTGCGGCCGGCACGGCGAGGTAACTTACGGAGGACCCGCCGACAACTCAGAGTTGAGGAGCTGACGATGACGGTGCTGCGCAGCTACGTGAGCGGGACATGGGTCGATCCGGCTGACGAGGGACGGCCGGTGCTCGACGCGGTAACCGGTGAGCAAGTCGCCCGGGTGTCATCGGCTGGCGTCGACTTCGGGGCGGCGCTCGACTACGGCCGGGCCGCCGGCGGCCCGGCGCTGCGCGAGCTGACCTTCCACCAAAGGGCCGGACTGGTCAAGTCCCTCGGGCTGCTGCTGCGGGAGCACAGGCAGGAGCTGTACGCGCTGTCCGCCCGCACCGGAGCGACCCTGACCGACTCCAAGTTCGACATCGACGGCGGCATCGGCGTGCTGCTCGGTTACGCCAGCAAGGCCAAGCGCGAGCTGCCGAACGACACGATGCTCGCCGAGGGCCCGGTCGAGCCGCTCGGCAAGGGCGGGACGTTTGTCGGCCAGCACGTCCTCACCCCGCTGCGCGGCGTAGCGGTGCAGATCAACGCGTTCAACTTCCCGGTCTGGGGTCCGCTGGAGAAGTTCGCCCCCGCGTTCATCGCCGGGGTGCCGAGCCTGGTCAAGCCGGCCACCCAGACCGCGTACCTGACGGCCAGGCTGGTCGAGCTGATGATCGGCTCCGGGCTGCTGCCACCCGGCTCGCTCCAGCTGATCTGCGGCAGCGCCAGCGGCCTGCTCGATCAGCTCGGCGAGCAGGACCTGGTGTCCTTCACCGGATCGGCCGCCACCGCGCAGCACCTGCGGGCGCACCCCGCCGTCGTCGCGCGGTCGGTCCGGTTCAACGCCGAAGCCGACTCGCTGAACTGCTCGATCCTCGGCCCGGACGCCGCCCCGGGCACGCCAGAGTTCGATCTGTACGTCCGTCAGCTGGTCGCCGAGATGACGGTCAAGGCCGGCCAGAAATGCACGGCGATCCGGCGGGCCCTCGTCCCGGCCGACCTGGCCGGGCAGGTAGCTGAGGCGGCGCGCGACCGGCTGGCCGAGGTCGTGGTCGGCAGCCCGGCCGACGAAAGCGTGCAGATGGGCGCGCTGGCCAGCCTCGAGCAGCGCGAGGAGGTGCGCCGCTCGGTGAAGGCGCTGCTGGCGGCGGGGCGGCTGGTCTGCGGTGACCCGGACCGCGTCGAGGTGATCGGCGCCAGCGCCGAACGCGGCGCGTTCATCGCGCCGCTGCTGCTGCGCAGCGAGGACCCGGACCGGCCAGAACCCCATCAGGTGGAGGCGTTCGGCCCGGTCAGCACGATCATCGGCTACCGGGACACGACGGACGTGATCCAGCTCGCGGCCCGCGGCCGGGGCAGCCTGGCCGGGTCGGTCGTCACCGCGGACGCGGCCTTCGCCCGCGACGTGGTCCTCGGCCTGGCCCCCTGGCATGGCCGGATACTCGTGCTCGACCGTGACGACGCGGCCGAGTCGACCGGCCACGGTTCCCCGTTGCCGGTGCTCGTGCACGGCGGCCCGGGCCGGGCCGGCGGCGGCGAAGAGATGGGCGGCGTACGCGGCATCCTGCGCCACATGCAGCGCACCGCGGTACAGGCCAGCCCGCGGGTGCTGTCGGCGGTCACCGGGCGCTGGGTGGCCGGCGCCGGGCGGAACACCGAAGGCGGTCACCCGTTCCGCAAGTCTCTCGCCGAGCTGCGGATCGGCGACACCGTGGTGGCCGGCCCGCGTCAGGTGAAGATGGCCGACATCGAGCATTTCGCCGAGTTCACGGGCGACACCTTCTACGCCCACATGGACGAGGCAGCCGCCCGGGCCAACCCGTTCTTCGACGGCCGGGTGGCCCACGGGTACCTCATCGTCTCCTTCGCCGCCGGCCTGTTCGTGCAGCCCGACCCGGGCCCGGTGCTGGCCAACTACGGCCTGGAAAACCTGCGCTTCCTCACCCCCGTATACCCGGGTGACGAGCTGACCGTGACGCTCACCTGCAAGCAGATCACGCCGCGGGAAGACGCCGAGCACGGTGAGGTGCGCTGGGACGCGGACGTGACCAACCAGGACGGCAAGTCGGTAGCCAGCTACGACGTCCTGACCCTGGTCGCGAAGCAGTGGCCTCAGTAGTCGGTCGGCCTGGTCCACACCGTGACGTGGGCCGGCTCCAGCGCCTGATGCACCACGGTCACCAGGTCAGCCCGGACCGTGCCCAGGTCCACCGCGTCCTGCAGCTGGCCCGCGAAGGCGGCCACGGTCTGGTCCGCATCGTACCTGGCCCGGTTGAACCTCCGGTCGACCGCGCGCTGCACCCAGTGCCGCAGCGGGTTGAACAAGGCCGCGGCGGCTAGCGTCGAGGCGGCGACCGCCACCGGGGTGTGGAACCCGAACACCTGGGTGATCAGCAGCACCAGCCCGGCGTACACCGCCACC
>JASIGD010000297.1 GCA_030045295.1 Streptosporangiaceae bacterium | reverse complement strand
TGGTGTTCGGCGGGCGGGGAGCGCTCGGCATACCGCCGATGCCGACCTGGGCCATGATCGCCGTCATCGTCGGCTGGATCCTCGGCTGGTCCGTGATCGGGGCCTGGCGGATGATGACCCGGGACGCGTGATCGCCACGGTACCTTGGCGGAGTCGTTCGATCTGGTCGATGGGCGAGACACCGGTTCAGGCTTGGTGCCCTCGGATAAAAAGGCCTGCGTTAGGCAAGTCAGTGTGCCTCCGTTACGCGTAACATTGATTATCGTGTCTGATACTCGCGCGTGTGAGCAGTGCGGTGCGTTGTTCGCGCCGCGCCGTGAGCACGCGCGGTTCTGCTCGGCCCGGTGCCGGGTCGCCTGGAACCGGCAGAACGTCGGCGACCCCGTGGATGAGGCGTGCGCGCTCGACTGGACCGTCGCCGCGATGCGCGACACCACAGACCGGCTGCTCCGGGCCCGCGGCTCCGACCAGCCGCATGCCTTCGCGGCCATCAGCGAGGCCGTCTGGTGGGTCACCATGGTCGACGCCACCCTGGTCCGCTACCACCCCGACGCCTACGACACCGCGCTGGCGGGCCACGGCGAGACGGAGCGCCGGGTGATCGAGGGGACTTTCGGCGGCCTGCGGTTCGTGCGGAACTGGATGGGCTATCACGTGGATCACGCTGACTTCATCCGGCCGCAGCGGAGCCCCGGGAGCCCCGTCGCCGGCTGGACCTGGAGGTCGCTGCCCGAGCCGGCGCTCGCGTTGCTTCCTGAGCGCGGGCAGGAGTGGGAGATGTCGCGGTACCGGGAGTACCAGGCCCGGCTGGCCAGCAGGCGCCTCGGGGAGACCTTCAGGCGCGCCACGGCCTTCCTCCGCCTCGCGTCCGAAGCCAGCCTGAGCCGTAGCCTAGCGCCCGGCGAGTTAACCCCTGTCCTCGGCCTGCTGGCTGATCCACAGCGAGACGTGGGCGGGTTCCAGGGCGCGGTGCACGGCACCGGCCAGGTCGTCTCGGATCGAGTCCAGGTCCACCTCGTCCTTCAGCCGGGCCGTGAAAGCGGCCACGGTCTGGTCGGCGTCGTAACGCGTCCGGTTGAACCGGCGGTCGACCACCCGCTGGACCCGCTTCCGCAGCGGGTTGAACAAGGCCGCCACGACCAGGGTGGAGGCGGCGACCGCCACCGGGGTGTGGAACGGAAGAACGCGGGTGGCCAGGGTGACGATGCCCGCGTAGACGCCGATCAGCAGGCCGGTGACCAGCGTGTAGGACACCGTGCGGCTGATCACCCGGTCGATGTCGTACAGGTGATACTTCAGGATCGCGAAGCTGATGCAGACCGGCAGGCTGAACAGCCCGAACCCCAGCAGTACGTTGTCCAGCACGATCAGCAGCCCGCCGTTGGACGAGAAGAAGACCGTCCCGGCCAGGCCGACGACTGTCGCGGCGCTGCCCGCCATCAGCCACTTGAGCTGAGCCCGGCGTTCCCCGGTGGCGCGCCGCCAGCTGAGCACCTGGCGCAGCACGAACGAGACCCAGAACACGGGTACCGCGAGCAAGAGGACGAGGAACACGATCAGCGGGACGCCTGGAGGCCCGGGGTTGTTGACCAGCTGTCCCTTGCCGTCCACGACGACCGGGGCCGTGCTGACCTCCCACGCTCCGCCGGCCAGCAGGACGGCGGTGATTAGCGCGCAGTCGGCCAGGTAAGCCCGCAGCACGATCCGCCACCGGGACGGGAGCCTGCCGTCGGGAAAGAGCAGGATGACCAGCGGCAGCAGCAGGAACGGCCAGCTCCACAGCTCCGAGGCGACCACCGCGGCCGCCGGGCCAAGCGGCAGGCTCCCGTGGTGGAAGTGGTAGTCCAGGACCGCGTAGTTCACGGCGTCCTGGTAGAAGGCGAGCACCGCGCCGATTCCCAGCAGTAGCCAGGCGACGCCGTTTCCCGGCTGGCGCCGGGCGATGACCAGCCCGAGGGCCGCGACCGCTAGTCCGAAAAAGCTGAGACCGTCGCCGGGCTTTCCGATCCCGATGGCCGCGGGCAAACCGAGGCCGTACAGGATCAGGACCAGGGCGCCCAGCAGCAACGGCCGCCGGAAGCCGTCTGCTGGCCGCTGCGCGGCGGACCGCACCCTCCCCATTCCGGGCACGCTACGCCGGGATCGTTCCGGGAACGTTACGGCCGACGAAATGGGGTGGCTTAAGCGCCGCCCGGCGGGGCAGCGGGCGGCGCGGAGGTCCGTTCGGTCGTCTTTACTCCGGCAATCGAGTCCAAGTAGCGTCGGAAGCAGTCAGACAACTCCCGGAGGGCATATACATGACCGCACGTGAGACGGCGTGGCAGGCGGCAGAGTCGGCGGCCGCGGTGCTCGGACCCGAGGCCGACGTGCTCGCCTCGGCGGACTCCGCGGGCCTGGGCCAATCCACGCTCGCCGTGCTGCTGCGCGCGGCCAGGCACCCCGCCCTGACCGGGGCCGCGACGCTGCGCTGCTGGACCAGCATGGCGATGGCCGGGCCGATCGCCACGGCCCGCTGGCTGGGCCTGGACGCGGCGCCACCGGTCCCGGTACCCGAGGGCGACAAGCGGTTCGCGGACAGTACGTGGTCCGACAACCCGGCGTTCTTCGCCCTCCGGCAGAACTACCTGGCCGCCTCGCAGTTGATGACCGACCTGCTGGCGGCCGGGGCGGGCGACGCGATGGATGACGCCAAGGCCAAGCTCGCGACCGGCTTCCTGCTGGACGCGTTCGCCCCGACGAATTTCCTGTTCACCAACCCGGCCGCGCTCAAGCGCGCGTTTGAGACCGGCGGGACCAGCCTGGCCGCCGGGGCCAGGCATTTCGTCGACGACCTGCTGCACAACAACGGCCGCCCCCGCCAGGTCGACACCCGGCCGTTCCAGGTCGGGAAGAATCTCGCCGCGACCCCCGGCAAGGTCGTATTCAAGAACGACCTGATGGAGCTTATCCAGTACGCGCCGCAGACCGATAAGGTCAGGGCCATCCCGGTACTGGCCAGCCCGCCGTGGATCAACAAGTACTACGTCATGGACCTGGCTCCGGGCCGCAGCTTCCTGGAGTGGGCGGTACAGCACGAGCGCACGGTGTTCGCGATCTCCTACCGCAACCCGGACTCCACCATGAGCGGCGTCACCCTGGACGATTACCTCATCCACGGCCCGCGGGAAGCGTTGGACGTCATCAGCGAGATCACCGGCGCGCCGACCATCGACATCATCGGGCTGTGCCTGGGCGGTGCGCTGACCGCCATGCTGGCGGCGTACCTGACCGAGAAGGGCGACGACCGGATCGGCTCGATCACCCTGCTCAACACCCTGCTGGATTACAGCGAGCCGGGCGTGCTGGGCGCCTTCACCGACGAGAAGACGGTGGCCCGGCTGGAGCGGCAGATGGCGGCCAAGGGCGTGCTGGAGGGCAGCCAGATGGCAGGCACCTTCGACATCCTGCGCGCCAACGACCTCATCTTCGGCTACGTGGTCTCCAACTGGCTGATGGGCGAGGAACCGCCGGCGTTCGACATCCTGGCCTGGAACGGCGACAACACCCGCATGCCGGCCGCCATGCACACGTTCTACCTGCGCTCCCTGTACATGCGCAACGAGCTGGCCAAGGGCGAGCTCGAGCTGGCCGGGCAGCGACTGTCGCTGTCCGACGTGAAGAACGACACCTACGTGGTCGGCGCGATCAACGACCACATCGTGCCCTGGCACGGGTCCTACAAGACCGGCGGGCTGCTGGGCGGCAAGGTCCGCTACGTACTGTCCAGCGGCGGGCATATCGCCGGCATCGTCAACCCGCCCGGCCCCAAGGCCTGGTACGAGGGTGGCGACTACACTAGCGCCGGCCCGGAAGCCTGGCGCCCCGCGAACAGCAAGCACCGCGGCTCGTGGTGGGAGGACTGGACGACGTGGTCCGACGCGCGGGCCGGCGCGCACGTCGATCCGCCGCCGATGGGCAGCAAGCGGCACCCGGCCATCGCCGATGCCCCAGGCGAATACGTGCACGGATGACCCCGGCCTCGCGGCCGGCATTATCGGAGGTAACACCATGGCTGACATGAACGGGCAGGTCGCGCTGGTGACCGGCGGGATCCGCGGGATCGGGCTGGCCATCTGCCAGCGGCTGATGGACCGGGGCGTCACGGTCGCGGCCGGCTACTCGTCCAACGCCGAAGCCGCGCGGCAGTTCGCCGACAAGTACGCCGACCGCGGAGTGAGCGTCCACCAGGGCAACATCGGCAGCGACGAGGACTGCGTGCGGGTCATCGGCGAGGTGCTCGACCAGCACGGGCAGCTGGACATCCTGGTCAACAACGCCGGCATCACGGTAGACAAGACGGTACGCAAGATGACCCCCGAGGAGTGGGACCACGTCATCCACGTCAACCTGTCAGGGGCGTTCTACCTGTCCCAGGCGATCTTGCAGCACATGCTGGACCGCGGGTACGGGCGAATCATCAACATCTCCTCGGTGATCGGCTCGGCCGGCGGGTTCGGCCAGGCCAACTACGCTTCGGCCAAGTCCGGACTGTTCGGGCTGACGATGAGCCTGGCGCTGGAGACCGCGACCAAGGGCATCACCGTCAACGCGGTCACGCCCGGCTACATCACGACCGACATGACCGCGGCGGTGCCGGAGAACGTGATGGAGAAACTGATCGCCCGGATCCCGGTCGGCCGGCTCGGTGAACCCGGCGAGGTGGCGCGGGTGGTGGAATTCCTGGCCGATCCCGAATCGGGTTACATCACCGGCCAGGTATACCCCGTCAACGGCGGCCTCTATATGTAGGGCGGGTCGAGCCACGGCCCGTTCGGCAAAAATGTTTGAAAGTGAGCAGGCGGGCCGGCCTGGTGCGGAGCGGCGCTGCGGGATCGCGCGAAAGAAGCCGGGTGGGCAGTGACCCGGACGCTGCCCACCCGGCTTGTCTTTTGCGCTACGGATTCGTGACGAGGTAGAAGGTGCCGCCGAACGCCTGGATTCCGTTGCCGTTGCCGAGCGCGGTCGGCGCGCCGGTCGACGTCAGCGTGAGTAGCTCGTGGCTGAACAGGTAGAGCGGAGAGCCATTCCAGGTGACCTGGGTGAGGCCGGAGGAGAGGCTGGTTTCTCCGATGTTGGAGCCCGGCAGGCCCGTGTAACCCGGCGAGCTGTTGGTGAGCACCGGCGGCCAGGCACGCGCGCAGGAGGCAACATTCCCGCAGTACGGCCCGGACTGGTCGCCGGTGAACGTGTACACCGGGAAGTTGACCCAGCCGGCACCGGTCAGGTAGCGCTCGGCCAGCACCCATTGGCCGTTGACCTTGGTGGTAGTGAGGTTCCCGGCCCACGGCAGGGGCTGGCCGTCCGGGGACATCAGCCACCAGATCCCGTGCCACGGGGGCAGGCCCGGTTCGAACCAGCCCTCGCCGGTGACCTGGCCCGGGGCCTGGTCGAACAGGTACAGCGGTTGCCCGGCGTAGGTGACCTGCCAGCCGACGCCCTTGCGGTAGACGCGGCCGAGCAGCGCCTGGCTGACTCCCTGGCCGGCGATCGGCATGCCGCCGTTGCTGGTGATGGCCGGCCATTCGGCGTTCTTGTCATTCGATGGCCCGGTGCAGATGATCGGTCCGACCGCAGTACTGGTCACTCCGGTCGTGCACCCGTAGGAGTGTGGTGCGTTATCGGAACTGATGAAGTACAGCGTGTAGTTCTTATACGGGCCGGAGCCCACGGCCAGCGACCAGCCGAACGGCGAATTGGCCAGGATGATCTTGGTCGCAGCCGACTTGGCCTGGGACGATGCAGTGGACGCCATCGCAGGCGTCGCGGTCAGCGCGAGCGCTGCGGCTGGCACTGCGAGCAGCGCCAGCCATCGACGGATAGACATGATGTTTCCCTTTTCCTCCCTTGTGTGTCTCACGCCGAACCTCGTCAGCAGCGATGAGGCCGGCGCGAAGACGTCACCGAGTACCCGCTCGATTCCCGGGTGATTGCCTTGCGTGGCCGTTACGACCCCCCATGCAAGGCGGAGGGCGGCGATCAATGGCGGTGTCCGGGGCACCGCAGGCAGCGCGACCAGACCGCCCGGGGCTGGGGCCACCAGTGGCCAGGCCAGCCGAGGACGGGCTGGCAGCGGACCAGCCGTCATCGATCACCACCGCGACTCAAAGATTCCGCGCACTTGGTCACTAACGCGCTCGGAATAGGACAACCGTAGGCGCAGATCGTTCCGAAAACGTTACGGCGCCGCGACAGGTTTCGCGCACGGTGAGTCAACTGAACGGACCATAGGCGCGTCTACGTATACAGCTGCACAGTTGAGTCCTAAGATCGCATTACCCGATAAACGGGTAGAAGCGTGATTGTTGAGGCTTGGGGTGGAATCGGGTTGGTAGCGGCGCTTGAACCTGATGACCCGCGTACGATCGGGCCGTATCGCTTGCTAGGGCGGTTGGGCTGCGGCGGCATGGGGCGGGTGTTCCTGGGCCTTTCGGCGGGCGGGCGGCACATTGCGGTCAAGGTGATCCGGGGCGACCTGGCCGCGGATCCGGAGTTCCGAACTCGGTTCCAGAACGAAGTCGCCGCGGCCCGGATGGTGAGCGGCATGTTCACCGCGGACGTGGTCGACGCGGACCTGGACGGCCCGGTACCGTGGCTGGCCACGGGTTATGTCGCTGGGCCGTCGCTGGCCGAAGCGGTGCGCGACCACGGCCCGCTGCCCGTCAATACCGTGCTGGCGCTGGCGGCGGGCCTGGCGGAGAGCCTGAGCGCGATCCACGCGGCAGGCGTGGTACACCGTGATCTGAAGCCCTCGAACGTGCTGCTGGCCAAGGACGGCCCCCGGGTGATCGACTTCGGGATCTCCGAGGCCGCCGAGGCCGCCGAGACGAGTGCGCCGCCGGGCGAGGAATTCGGCTCGCCCGGGTTCATGTCCCCGGAGCAGGCTCTCGGCCACGACATCGGGCCGGCCAGCGACGTTTTCAGCCTGGGGGCGGTGCTGTTCTACGCGGCGACGGGCCACGGACCGTTCGGTTCCGGGTCGAGCGCTGCGCTAGCCTATCGGCTGGTCAATGGCTCGCCTCGTCTCGATGACCTGCCCGGTGAATTGCAGGGGCTGGTCGGAAGCTGCCTGGCCAAGAACCCGGGCGAGCGGCCCACCGCCGTCCGCCTGATCGCCGAAGTGGGCGCCATCCAGCCGGCGTCGGGCTGGCTGCCTGAACCGATTTTCACCGCGTTCGCGCAGGACCAACCGATCGCCGCAGCGCCGGACACCACGGGCGCGCCCGGTGGCCGCCCTCTGGTGCTTGCTGGGCTAACCGCGACGGCTGCGGCCGGAGCAGCTTCGGCCGGAGCAGCTGCGGCCGGAGCAGCTGCGGCCGAGGCGGATGCGGTCGATGGGGCTAAAGCGGATGCGGTAGCCGCCCCGGCGGATGCGGCTGCGGTCGATACCGTTACGGCGGATGCGGTAGCCGCCCCAGCGGATGCGGTAGCCGCCCCGGCGGATGCGGCTGCGATCGATGCGGTTACGGCGGATGCCGCTGCGGTCGGTGCGGCTAAGGCGGAAGCGGCTGCGGTCGATGCGGATGCGGCGGCGGCCGTGACGGGTCCGATTGCACCGGCGGCTTGGGTGCTGGCGGCTCCGGTGGCAGCGGCTGGGACCGCCGACGGGGCGCTGAAATCGGTGGCCAGGATGTCAGAGCTGGCCAGCGCAGGCGGGACGGCCGACGCGGGCATGATGTTCTCCAGCGAGCTGCGGCCGAACGGCACGGTTCGGCGTTCACGACGCCGCCTCTCGCGTACGGCCTCGGCATGGGTCACCGGCGGGCTCCTGGCGGCTTTCATCGGGACGGTTATTGCGCTGAGCGCGGTGCTTGGCCCGTCAGCTGCTCCGGACGCTCAGCCGCAGGCCGCTGGGACTCTGTCGACACCCAGCCCAGCGTCAGATGCACCGGCGAAGCTGGACCCGTCGGCGTCCGCGCGCAAGGGCCCAATCAGCCCAGCCGCACTCCAGGACCCGTCCGCTTCCGCGTTCGTGAGCCCGTCAGCGTTCGTACCCCCGTCCGCGCTGGCGAGCCTATCCCCGACCGCATCGGCGTCCTCATCCATATCTGCCTCCCCCTCTGCCTCGGCGTCCTCGTCCAAATCGCCGTCCCCGTCTCCCTCCGCCTCTGCTTCGTCTTCTCCGTCCCCTTCCTCATCTCCCACTCCTTCTCCATCTCCGAGCACCACGCCGTCACCGAGCACAACGCCGTCGCCCAGCACAACGCCGTCGCCCAGCACAACGCCGCCCTCGACCCCCCCCTCGTCGCCGTCATCGACGCCGCCCTCGACCCCCCCTTCGTCGCCGTCATCGACGCCGCCCTCGTCGACGACCCCATCGTCAACCCCGACCTCGACCCCGAGTAGCTCCACGTCCTCGAGCTCGATTCCGTCTGCAACCGTGAGTCCGTCTTCATCTGCGCCTTCCAGCGCATCAGCTGGTCTCGCCTGAGGTCCCCCCTGAGGGGCTGTGCGGCGTCTGGCCGGGGGTAACGAGGGCTGTTACTGAGCTGGCCGTCGGCCGTCACTGGCTGGCAAATGGCCGACCAGCAAGGCAGCCCTGCGCCATGCCTACGACGGAACCGCGACTGGACTTGCCGGACGCGTCGCCAGAGCGTTGTAGCTGCCTGTCTGTCAGTTATGCCGTTTGCTGCCGACGACGAGGTCCTGGCCGAGCGACCTGACTTCTGGCGCGCTGGGCAGGCCGCTCCAGGACCCGACGTAGAAGCCGGCTACGTCTAGGCCGTTACGGGCGTAGAGACTCCGGACGTAATCCTCCTCATAGCCCACGGCCAATTCGCGGTCGAGCATCCCGTCCTTCAGGAACCACTGCTGTCCCTCCTTGTACGTGAAGTTGTAAATGCCTTTCCCAGCCCGCATTGACTTCCGGCTGTCGTCGTTGAGGATCACGAATGTGGCCGCCAAGCGGCCGCCCGGCCGGAGGATCCGGCTGATCTCGGCCAGGTACTGTTCCACGTCAGCGATCAGCATGTGGGTGAAGACCGAGAACAGGCATACTATGTCGAAACTGGAGTCCCCGTATGGCAACTCATACTCCGCGGCTTTGACGGTCCCGCCCGGATTGTACTCGGCGTTGAAGATATCAGCATGGCTGAACCGGAAATTCGGGTACATGGGCGTGATATTGGTCCTGCACCAGCGCACGCCGCGCTCGACAATGTCGAGTCCATCATAGGAGCCAGGCGAGGCAATCAACCGGGTGAGCGGAATGGCGAGACACCCGATCCCGGAGCCAATGTCGAGGACATTGCTACACGCCGTGAGGCCCGCCGTGTTGGCCAGCACGTCTACGAGACGCTGCCCGCGCCCCACGAAGTCGTCACCCGAGTAGCCGGTAAAACGCTGCCTGTAGGGCGGCACCATCGCATTGTGGCAGGGCCGGAACCGCTCGATAAGGTCTACTGGCGCGAAGTACATGAAGCGGAGTGCCCAGCGGAGCCGACGCGGCATGGCAGGTAGCACCTGGCTGGTGAAGAACCGCTGCTTGAGTAGCCAGCCCTGCAAGTCAAGGAACGGCCGCTGGACGCTCGACGCCCTGCTGGCGCCGTCCACCGCCTGTACCTTGGTCATCACTGTACCCCCCACCTTCCATGGCGTATCGCCTAATGGACGCACCGCTGTTCGCAAAGGTTTACGGATGACCGCATGGTTCTCGGACCGCATCGCAACACCACAGACTTTAGGTGTTTCAGGCTTCCCGGGTCTTTTAGGATCCCTTATGTTCTGTAAGTGCCCTGAAGTCTGTTTCCGTTTGGCGTATGCGCGTGGTTCATGCCCGCGTGTCGCGGGACGCCGCCCGCGGTTCGGGACAGGAGTCCCTTATCGCGCAGGCAGGAGGGTTTTGCCTAACGCTCGGCGTTACTGTCGCCTGCCGCGCGGAGTTACGACAACTGAAGAACCAACTGTTTGATCATCAGGCTCTCGTGCTCCGGTGAGCATGTTCCGGTGTCCCGCTGGCTGCGTCCAAGGTGAACGCCGTCATAGCGCGGGGCACCGGGCCAGGCCGGCTACTTGACCATGAACGCCCTGAGTCCTTCGGGCTGCTCGGCCTCGACCGTGACGCGGTCCACCACGGCCAGGCGGGGACCGCGGCGTGTCCATTCCACCAGGCGGCCGACATCCTCCGCTGAACCCTCGAAGACCGCTTCGACTCGGCCGTCGGGAAGGTTGCGCACCCAACCGGACACGCCACGTTCCATGGCCAGCCGCCGACACGTATCCCGGAAGAAGACACCCTGGACCCGGCCGGAAATCAGGACCCGGTAGCGAACCACAAGCAGACGGTACGCCCTGGTGGGCGGTCGACGGTACGCCCTGGTGGGCGGTCGACAGTACTCATGGTGGGCGGTGAATGGTACCCATGGCGAGAGACAGCGGCACCGAGCCGACTACCCGGCGCGGGCCGCGATGAGGCGAGCGGTGTCACGGGCGATCAGCAGTTCCTCGTCCGTCGGCACGACCATGGCCTGGACCGGACCGGGCGTGCTGATGCGCCCGCCGGTTGCCCGGCCGTGCTGAGCGTTGGCGTCGGCGTCTTCGGTCAGGCCGAGGAAACCCAGCCGGGCGAGCGCCTGGCCGCGGACGACGGCGCTGTTCTCGCCGATGCCGCCGGTGAACACCAGCGCGTCAAGCCGATCCAGGCTGGTCACGAGCGCGGCGATCGCCTTGGCCAGTCGGTGCACGAACACCTCCAGGGCCAGCCGCGCCCGCTGGTCCCCGGCTTCGGCCGCTGCTTCGACCGCGCGCATGTCGTTGCCCACGCCGGACAGTCCCGCCAGGCCGCTGGCGGTGTCCAGCGCCTCGGTGACCTCACCGACGGTCAGACCAGCCCGGTCGGCCAGGTAGCCGAAGACGCCGGGATCGACGTCACCGGACCGGGTCCCCATGACCAGGCCCTCCATCGGGGTCAGCCCCATCGTGGTGTCCACCGACGCGCCGTCGCGCACCGCCGCCGCGCTGCATCCGTTACCGAGGTGGGCGGTGACCAGGCGGAGTTCGGTGAGCGGTCGGCCCAGCAGGACAGCGGCCCGCTCGCTGACGAAGCGGTGGCTGGTGCCGTGGAATCCGTACCGGCGTACCGCGTACCGCGTGTACCACTCCTCGGGCACCGCGTAACGGAAGGCGCGCGGCGGCATGGTCTGGTGGAACGCGGTATCGAACACCGCGACCTGCGGCAGGTCCGGCCGGATGGCGCGGACCGCCTCGATGCCGGCCAGATTCTCCGGGTTGTGCAACGGCGCCAGGTCGATGAACGAGCGGATCGCCGCGATCACCTCGTCATCAATCAGGACCGAGGCGGTGAACCGCTCGCCTCCGTGAACCACCCGGTGGCCGGCGCCGACCAGGTGCGCCTGCCCGCGTCCGGCCTTGGGCAGGTAGTCGAGGATCCGGTCGATGACAGCCTCATAACCGCCTTCGGAAGGCTGCTCGGTGACGGTATCGTCCGGGTACCGCCGGATCCGCAGCGTGGCTTCGGGCGTGCCGACCTTCTCGGCTATCCCGGCTAGCACGCGCTCCCCGCTGCCGGGAGACAGCAGGGCGAACTTCACCGACGAACTTCCGGAGTTGAGCACCAGCACCAAGCCGGAGTCACGGGTGCCGGGCGACCCGGCGCTCTCGTCTACCGCCGTCACTCTCGGGATGCTACGTCGCCCAGGTTACGGCGCGGGAAACGATCCGGCGCGGTGAGCAGGCAGGTGACGTGGCTGCGGTGGGTGCGGAGGTCCGATCCCCACGGTTTCTTCCGGACGCCACCTGGAGTACAGCCGAACGTTACTGAATCTTTTCGCTGGATGACCCATCCGATAGCCCGGCCGCGGCGAAGCAAGCGCGTGACGGGCGATCCGGCGGCCGATAACGGTCAGACAGACCAGCCGAAGTGGGCACCGGCTTGCGCACTGGCCGGCCGCCGGGTCGCCGTCTTCTCTCCTTCGGCGTGGCCTTCGCCAGCGGCGACGCGCATGCCAACCAGCCACCGAAAGGACCGTCATGCCCAGTCATGATGCAAAACGTGCGTCGGCCGAGCTGTCCCGGCGCTCCCTGCTCCAGGGGGCCGCGACCGTCGGCGCCGCTGGTCTGGCCGCCACGACCGTGGCCGCGGTCGCGAACCCGGCGCTGGCCGCCACCGCCCGCGCGTCGGCCGGCCGGTCGTCGGCAGCGGGCCAGCCTCGACTCGGGGGCGAAAGGCCAGCGTCATCCGGACCGATTGTGGTGCACGTACGCAATGCGAAGTCCGGGGACATTGAGGTGTTCTCGGGAACCAGCCAGAGCCGGCTGCGCGACAAGGACCTGGCCGCCCGGATCGCCAAGGCGATCGGGTAACTCCGGCCATCCGCTGCCATCCGCCAATTTGAGCCAGCTTCCAGCCAGTGAGGTAATTCATGTCATCGCATCGCGAGGCGCCGGAGATCTCCAAGGACCCGGTGGCCGACAGCACGGACGTGTACGCATTCGTCAGCCCGGACCACCCCAGCACGGTCACCTTGATCGCCAACTACATCCCGCTGCAGGGACCGGCGGGCGGCCCGAACTTCTACGAGTTCGGCGACGACGTGCTGTACGAGATTCACATCGACAATAACGGGGACGGCGAGGCGGACATCTCCTACCAGTTCCGGTTCAGCACCCAGGTGCTCGACCCGGATACCTTCCTGTACAACACCGGACCGATCGCGTCACTCGGGAGCACCAACTGGAACCGCCGCCAGTCCTACGACGTCACCGCGATGAACGGCTACTCGTACGCCACGCTGGCCAGCGGCCTGGCCTGCCCGCCGTGCAACATCGGCCCGCTATCCACGCCGGACTACGCGTCGCTGGCGGCCCAGGCCGTGCACAGCCTGGGCGGCGGGGTCACGGTGTTCGCCGGGCAGCGCGCGGAGGGCTTCTACGTCGACCTGGGCTCGATCTTCGACCTGGCTGACCTGCGGCCGTTCGAAAACCTGCACGCGCAGTACGGGCTGAATGTCTTCTCCGGACCCGCGGCCGGAGTGAACGCGACCGATCAGCTGAACGTGCACTCGATCGCGATCCAGGTGCCGATTTCCTCGGTGACCAGGCCCGGTCACCCGACCATCGGCGTCTGGACGACGGCGAGCCGCCAGCGGGTCCGGCTGTGGGACGCCGACAACGGTGAGAACGTGAACAGCGGGCCGTTCCGGCAGGTGTCGCGGCTGGGTAATCCGCTCGTCAACGAGGTGCTCATCCCGCTTGGCCGGAAAGACCTGTGGAATTCGCTGCCGCCCTCCGATGACAAGCAGTTCGCCGGCTACGTCACCCAACCCGGCCTGGCGGCGCTGCTGCCCGCGCTGTATCCCGGCGTGTTCCCCAAGCTGGCCGCGCTGGTCGCGTCCGGTAAGCCTCGGGCCGACCTGCAGGCCATTCTGCTCACCGGCATCCCGGCCGGCCTGATCAGTGGCTTCGAGAACCTCACCGGATCGGTGCTCGCCGACATGCTGCGGCTGAACACCTCGATCAAGCCCACGCCCGCCAGCAAGCAGAGCATCTACGGGCTGCTCGGCGGCGACGTCGCGGGGTTCCCGAACGGCCGCCGGGTAACGGACGACGTGGTGGCGATCGAACTGCGCGCCTTGGCCGGGGTCACCTACCCGCTGGTGGACAAGAGCTTCACGGCGGATGCGGCCGCGGCCAAGCTCACCGATGGGCTCACGCCGGCCAGCGTCAGCTCCCCATATCTCGGCCAGTTCCCCTACCTCGGGGTGCCCTACAGCGGCTTCGACAACCCGTCCTGATCACAGCGAAGCCCGCCGCGGGTCGCGCACCGACGCGCGCCGGGCCAGGAGAGGACACCCTATGACCGAGCCAACCGCCGGGCCATCGGGTCCCGGGACCGTAGTCATGGATCTCGGCGCCGATGTGGGCGCCCTGATCCTGTTCACGCCCGCCCACATGGACGGCACGGAAATCGAGATCAGCCGGGACGACGATCCCGCTGCTCGGCGCGCGCACTCGCGGGTTCGCCAGCGCCACGTCGCGACCGTGACGAAGTACGCGGCCGTCTACCCAGGCCTGCGCGCCGGGCAGTACACGATCTGGGCCGACGATCAGCGTCCGGCGGCCACCACCGTCATCACCGGCGGCCAGATCACCAGCTGCCGCTGGCCGGGATTCTGACCGAGGGCGGCAGCCCTGTTCATCCCTTACCGGAGCCGGACCGGTTCAGACGGGTAGCGGCAGGGCCAGGATCGGCGTTGTCGTGGGCTGGGCCGTACCCGGGGCTGGCTCGACGGTCAGGCCGAGCTTGTCCCCGACCACGAGCCCGGACGCCAGCACCGGCGCGGTCTTCCCGGCCTGGGCCGCGGGCAACAGGCCCGCGGACACGATCCTCACCGTTCCGATCAGCCACAGCTGGTACACCTTTCCGGCGGGCAGGGCCGGCAGCCCGGCCGTGCTCACGACCAGCTGGCGCTTGTCCGCGGACAGGACCACGACGGCCTCGCCGCCGACCGTGGTCCGCGAGGTCAGGAGCTTGGCGTCCGGCGCCGTCAGCACGCTGGCGATCGCCTGGTTCTGCGTCCGGGCCGCGTTGAGCTCGTGTTGGGTGTGGGCCTGCGCGAAGCCGAACAGGACCGCGATCACTATCCCGACGGCCGCTACGGCGCCGGAGAGCCACGGGACCCACGGCACCCGGCTCCGGGAGCGCCGCGGACGGGCGTGGGTCCTGATCTCGGGCGGCAGCTGGCGGGTCCGGGCGACGGCCGCCATCACCCGGTCGCGCAGCTCGGCCGGCGCCTCGGTGGCGGCGGCGAAGGCCAGCGCGGTCGCCACCTCGCGGAACCCGCGGACCTCGCTGGCGCAGGACTGGCAGCGGTTCAGGTGACGGTTGAACCGGTCGCG
>JASIGD010000296.1 GCA_030045295.1 Streptosporangiaceae bacterium | reverse complement strand
GCAACGGGGTTGGAGTACATCGGCCAGTGTGCGCTGTGCGGGATTTCCGCCAGTTCGACGTTATTGGCGTTCAGTGTGGTCAGGTAGGACAGCGAGGAGTTCTGCTCGCCGTAGATGAACATGCGCGGGCATGGCAGCGAGAGGAATTTCGCCAGCAGCTCGCCGTGGTCGGACAGGTCGACCATCGACTCGAAGATCCCGCGCACCGCGCCGGGGCGTACCTTGTGGCGGACGCCTGCCGCGTAGAGGGCACTGGAGTAGAACGGTGAACGGCGGGCCCGTTCGATGAAGTCGTCGAAGAAGTGCGCGTCGTCGTCCTGCGGATGGGTCAGGACCTGCCGGCTCAAGAAGCAGTCTTCCGGGGCGAGGTTGCCCTCGATGTCGGTGAAGCTCAGGACGCGGCCGGGTTCCTGGTGCGCCAGCAGGAGCGCGGTCAGGCCGCCCATGGAATGCCCGACGAGGTGGAAGCGCTGGATCCGTGTCTGCCGCAGTACGGAATGGGCGGTCTTGACCAGGAACGGGATGGAGATTTCCGGTGAGTTCTCGTAGCAGGTCTGCCCGCATCCCGGTGCGTCGTAAGCGAGGAAGGCGCGTCCGGCGAAACCGGGGTGGTACGCGACGTCTGCGTAGTCTTCCTTGGTTGAGCCGAAGCCGTGCAGGAAGACGATGGGGGCGGTTTCGCCCTCTCGGCGGACCGTGGCGACTTTCATGCTCACGCCGTCGACAGTCAGGTCCAGGTGTTCGTGGATGAGCGTGCACGCCGCGTCGGTCATGCCCGCCTCTGCAGGTTGTGGTAGCCGAAGCTCTCGCGGGCCTTTCGCAGGCTGCTCCCGGCGCGCACGGCCGCCACGATCTGCCTTTCGGCCTGCTCGATCCGTTCGGCGACCTCGGCGACGCGCTCAGTGTGGGCCAGGGGAACGGCGACGACGCCGTCCGCGTCGGCGCACACGATCGTGCCGGGGCGGATGTCCACGCCGGAGACGGTCAGCTGCTGGCCGACCGAGACCAGGCGCGCCCGGTCCTTGCCGGTCCGCATGAACCGGCCGCGGCTGAACACCGGGTAGCGCTGCGACAGCGACGCCGGCCCGTCACGGCAGACGCCGTCGATCACGGTGCCGGCGATGCCGCGGATCGACGCCACCTCGGTCATGATGCCGCCCCAGACGGTGACGTCCCGGCGGCCGTCATTGTCGATGACGATCACCGCGCCGGGCGGCACCTCGTCCAGGAAGTCACCGACGGTGCCGCCGGCCCGATCCACGGGCGCGTACCGGACGGTGAACGCCGGCCCGGCTGCACGGAACTCCTCCGATAGCGGGGCGAGGCCTTCAAGGGCGCCGGGGATCCCTTCCCGGTCCAGCGCGTCCGAGATCGCTGCCGTGGGCAGCACGCGAAGCCGCCCGAGGACTGCCGCCTGGTGCCCGGTGGTGACTGATCCCGTCATGGCTCCTCCGTTCCGGCCAGCCGCGCGTCCCGCATGGCCTGCGGGAGGGGGACGCCGGCCCGCACCTCGGCCTCGATCTGGTCTTCGCGGGCCCGCACGGCGCGGGCGGCGTCCAGGACCTCGGCCGCCCGTTCGCGGGGGATGACGACCACGCCGCCTTCGTCGGCCACCACCACATCGCCGGGCCTGACGGTTACCTGGCCCAGGCGGACGGGAGCCCCGGCCGATTTCTGCCGCAGCCGGCCGCGTGCGGTGACCGGGACCTGGGCCCGCGCGAACACCGGGAAGCCCAGCTTCCGCGCCTGGTCGACGTCCCGGCAGGCACCGTCGGTGACCACGCCCCGGATGCAGCGCACCGCCGCGCCGACGCTCACGATGCCGCCCCAGGACGACACATCGGTCCGGCCGTCAGCGGCGACCACCATGACGTTCCCGGCGCCGGCCTGCGCGATCGCGTCGGTGAGGATGTGGGCTCCGGCATGGTCCCCGGTCAGCGGCTCGAGCTCCACGGTCGCCGCGAATCCGGCGATCCTGGGCCTGCCCCACATCGGCCGCAGGCCTCCCTGCCCCGGCGGCAGGCCCCGGATGTCCAGGGCATCAGAGACCGTCGCCGTGTCCAGGGTCACGTACTGCTCCAGCAAGTCCGCATCTGCCGTCATGCAGACCAGTTAATCAAGCTGGGGTCATATACTGAAAGTCTGATTGCCTCTACAACTGATATGCGAAGCAACTTATGATCGAGGTGCGGGAGGCCCGCTACTTCCTGGCCGTGGCGCAGACCCTGCATTTCGGCCGCGCCGCGGAACTGCTCGGCATGTCCCAGCCGCCGCTCAGCCAGGCCATCCTGCAGCTGGAGCGCCGCCTGGGCGCCCGGCTGCTTGACCGCAGCACGCGGAAGGTCGAACTCACCCAGACCGGCCGCGCGTTCGCGGCCGAATGCCGTACGATCATCGCGGCCTCCCAGCACGCCCAGGAGGTGGCCACGCAGGCCCAGGCCGGGCTGGCGGGAACCTTGCGGATCGGCGTGGTGACCTCAGCGCTGGGTGAGCCGCTGCTCAGCACGATCCGGATATTCCAGCGGCACCGGCCGCGAGTGCAGACACAGGTCGTGGAGGTGGACACGCCCGCAGGCCAGCAGGGCCTGCTGCAGCACGACATCGACGTCGCCGTCATCCGGCTCAGCGCCCCGGCCCGCCACCTGCACACCCAGCCATGGCGCCGTGACAGCTTCATCATCGCCCTGCCGGCCGACCACCCGGCCGCCGCCGACACCACCGGGCCCGTCGACCTCGCCCGTTTCGCCGACGAGCCGTGGGTCTGGCTGCGCCGCGACATCTCCCCCGACTACCACGATCAGCTCATGGCCGCCTGCCGCAACGCCGGCTTCACCCCCGACGCACGGCACATCGCCAACTCCATCGCCACCCAGCTGGCAATGGTCGCATGCGGGCTCGGTGTCACCCTGGTGCCGAACACCGCAGTACGCTCCGCCCTCCCGCCCACTGCCACCTACCGGCCCCTGACCAGCAGCGCCGAACTCATCGAGCTTTCCCTCGTCACCCGCGAAAACCCCGGTGAACCACTGGTACAGGAGTTCTTGCGCATCGCCCGGACCCAGCCACACCGAACGAGCATGACCGCGGCCAACAAAACTGGATGACCTGCTTGTGACTATCCGCGCGCCCAGCCCGCCCTGCAGCAACGCCGAATCGGCAGGGCGATGCCGGTCAGGAGTGGACGCACATTCTGTAACTAATTAATTAGCGCTGGTCAGCGCCATCGCAAGTAGCCGCCCAATTCGGTGCGGTCATCGGCGCCGTTAAAACGCGTCAGCCGGAGCGTGCCGGACGGTGCGGTGTTTGGCCTAGTGCCTGTGCCCCGGGTTTCCGCAGGCTGGGATGTCAGGCGGGGAGTGTCATGGTGCCGTTGCCGACGATCGTGGCATGGCCGCCGACGATGACCTCGGTGATCCGGCCGTCCTGTTTGTGCGCCGTGCCCTCCAGGACGCTGGGGCGCCCCATGGTTATGCCCTGGTCGATCTGAATGCGGTAGGTGCCGTCCCGTTCCGGTGACCGATGGGCCAGGCTGGCGACCAGCGACGCGCACGCCGATCCGGTCGCGGGGTCCTCGTCCACGCCGACCCGCGGGGCGAAGAACCGGGCGTGTAGGGGCACGCCGTCGCGGTGGTCGCCAGCGAACAGGTACAACTCCGGCGACCAGCTGCCGGCGATCCCGGCCGCCCAGGCACCCTTGTCCAGCACGGCCCGGTCTACCAGGTCCCGGCCGGTCACGCGCACGAAGCAGAACCTCAGCCCGACCCCGGCGTACCAGCTCTCGGCGATTGCGCCCTCGGGCAGCGTGAGGGCTTTGGCGACCGCGGCCGCGGGCGGCGCTTCGTCGGTGGTCTGGTAGCGCGGGGAGCGCAGGTGCAGGCTTATTTCCGGGCCGTCGACGGTGACCATGACCGGGCCGATCCCCTCTTCGAACACGAACTGCCGGGCGGCCTGTGCCCCGGTCCGGCGGGCGAGGACGGCGGCAGTGCCCAGGGTGGGGTGACCAGCGAACGGCAGCTCCTGACACGGGGTGAAGATCCGGACCCGGCAGGTGCACGAGGGGTCACTGGGCGGCAGCACGAAAGTGGTCTCCGAGAAGTTGAACTCCCGGGCTAGCCGCTGCATCGTCTCGTCGGCGATCCCGGCGGCATCGGGGAAGACCGCCAGCTGGTTTCCGCCGAACGGCCGGTCGCTGAACACGTCGACCAGGCTGAAGTCGAACCCCATGGCTCAGCCCACCACCGCATCCATCTCGACCGCGGCGCCCAGCGGCAGGGCGGCCACGCCGATCGCGGTGCGGGCCGGGTAAGGCTCGGTGAAGTGCCTGCGGTACGCCTCGTTCATCGCGCCGAACTGCGACATGTCGGTCAGGTAGACGCCGACCCGGATCACGTCGTCCAGGTCCTTGCCGATCGCCGCCAGAGTCGCCGTGATGTTGCGCAGGGTCTGGTCGGCCTGCTGGGCGACGTCGCCGTCGACCAGCTCGCCGGTGGCCGGGTCCTGGGCCACCTGCCCGGACAGGAAAAGCAGCCCGCCGCCACGGACGGCCACCGAGAACGGCAGGCCCGATGGTGGCAGCTGGTCACTGGTAACGGCGTCACGTGTCATGCTCGGTGAGTTCCTTTCCCTTATGTGCTGAGGGTGTTCCAGGCCCGGTCACCTCGCCGCAGCCTCAAGCGCGGCGCTGACCGCGTCCAGGCCCAGCTCAAGTTTGTCCGCTGGCTCGTAGCCCAGGCCGAGCCGGATGATGTGGGTGCTGTCGCCGAACCAGGGACCTGCGGCGATCTGCGTCCGCTGCCCCGCCAGGTGTGCGTGGAAGCGGTCGATGTCTGCCGGCCCGAAGCTGCCCGGGTCAAGGTGCATGCAGCAGAAGGCCCCAGTCTGCGGGCGCAGCCAGTGCAGTCGGCCGGTGTGCGCCTTGATCCAGCGCTCGACGATGCCGCGGGCTTCGGCCAGGACCGCGCCGCGTGCGGCGAGCACCTGCTCCGCTCGGAAAAGCACTTTGGCGGCGAGGAACTCGTCGATGGTTCCGCAGGCGACCGAGGAGTTGAACTTCGCCAGCCGGAGTTGCTCGTACAGCCCCCGGTCGGGCACGGTCAGCCAGCCGGCGCGCAGGCCCGGCACGCCGTAGGCCTTAGATAGCGAGGCGCAGGTGAGCAGGCGCGGCGACGCTCCGGCGAAGCTGGCGGCGGGCGGCGTGTCCCCGTAGGTGGCTTCCCGGAAGGTCTCGTCGATCAGCAGCAGGGCGTCCGGGCAGGTACGCGACATCGCGGCGAGCATCTGGTCTACCTCGCCCTCGGTGATCGTCACGCCCGCCGGGTTCTGCGGCGAGGCGAACATGGCCAGCTGGGTCCGAGGCGATAGCCGGGCGGCGAACGCGCCGAGGTCGATGCGGTAGCCGTCGTCGAACCGGGATTGCACGGTCACCACGGGGGCGCCAAGGCCGCGCAGCGCGTCGAACGCCGGCGGGAAGCAGGGCCGCCCGACCAGGATCTCGCCGTCGCCGCACAGCAGGCCGATGAGGAACAGCGCCCCGGCCGCGCCGGCCGTGATCAGCACCTGGTCATCGGGGATGCCGAGCCGGGCGGCCAGCAGGGCACGCAGCGCCGGGTCGCCGGCGGAGGTGCCATAGCCGAGGTCCACCTCAGCCAGGCTGGCCAGGCCGCCGGGGCCGAGCAGGTCGGCAACCGTCAGATCGCAGGCCATGCTCTCACCAAGGTAGTACCGCGGTTTCCCGTCGATCAGGGCGGTGATCGGGCTGGCCGGGAACTGTCGCATTGACCTGATCCTTGTCTGGCTGGCGGGTGGTTACCCAGCCATGTTTGCCGGGTGGGGGTGACGATGCCAGGGCCAATGCCGCAGAATTGGTTTGCAGATGAAGCCAATCGAGCTGGGTGAGCGCCTGGGCCGCTGGCCAGCGGGCCGGGGGCCGCTGCACGTGCTGCTGGCGGCGCGCCTGCGCCGGCTGATCGACGAGGGCGAACTGCCGCCCGGCGAGCCGCTGCCGCCCGACCGTGTCCTCGCAGCGGCGCTGGCGGTCGGCCGCAGCACCGTGGTCGCCGCCTACGACCTGCTGCGCCAGGACGAGCGGATCATCCGGCGGCAGGGCAGCGGCACCCGGGTCGCCGGATCCGAGCCCGGCGGCGTGCGGCGGACGACCAGCGCGCCGATCTTCCTGCACCTGCTGGAGCCGGGCGACGGGGTGATCCCGCTCGCCTGCGCCGCACCCGACACCCCGCCGCCGGAACTGGCCCAGGCGTACGCCCGCATCGTGCCGACCCTGGTCGACCCCGGCGACATCGGCTATTACCCGGCCGGCCACCCGGCGCTGCGCCGCGCGATCGCCGACCGCTACACCGGGCGCGGAATCCGCACCGGCCCGGAGCACATCCTGGTCACCGCCGGCGCCCAGCAGGCTCTGTCGCTGCTCGCCCGCGCGCTGCTGGCACCGGGCGACCGGGTACTGGTGGAGGGACCCACCTACCCCGGCGCGCTGGAGGCGCTCCGGGAGCACGCAGCCGTGCCGCGTTCGCTGCCGGTCGGGCTCGGCGACCTGGCGGCAGCGCGCGAGCAGCACGCCGTCCTCGCCTACGTGATCTCGACCTTTCACAACCCGACCGGGTCGGTGCTGCCCCCGCTCGCCCGGCGGGCGCTGGTGCAGGCCGCGGCGGCGGCCGGTGTCCCGCTGATCGACGATGAGGTGCTCAGCGACCTGGCGTTTCCCGGGGTGCAGGTGCCGCCGCCGCTGGCCGCCTACGCCGACGGCGTGATCTCGGTCGGCTCGCTCAGCAAGAGCATCTGGGGCGGCCTGCGGATCGGGTGGGTGCGAGCCCCCGAGCCGCTGACCGCCCGGCTCGCCCGGCTGCTGGCCGTGCATGATCTCGGCGGGAACGTTCCGGCCCAGCTCGCCGCCGCCGAACTGGTGCCCCGCCTGGAGGAGTTGTCCGCGCGCCAGGCCCCGGCCCGGCAGGCCCGCCACGACCACCTGCGCGCCGAACTGGCCCGCCACCTACCCAGCTGGGACGCGCCCCCGGTGCCCGGCGGGCAGACCCTGTGGGTGCGCCTGCCCTACGGGGACGGCACCTCGTTCGCGCAGACCGCACTGCGCCACCGCGTCGCGATCCTGCCGGGCAGCAGCCTCGACGCCTCCGGGCAAAGCCAGGACTACCTGCGCCTGCACTTCGTCACCCGGGCAGATGACCTGACCGAGGCCGTCAAGCGGCTCGCCGACGCATGGCGCGCCTACCGCCCGCCGCCGTCCCCCGCCATCTCACCCCCCGCCATGTCCGTCTGACGGCGCAGCCACGACCGCCACGACACAGCGTCAGCTGTAATGCGGGCCCAAGTTCGCCAGACAGAACAAAGCCGCCTGCCAGCAGAAAGCAGCGATCACAGCTTCGATCCGACAATCGGGCCGGGCACGCCGGAGCCGTATTCGGTACCGCACTTCTCATGTCGATCCCCCGGAGGGCACCGAACTGGGCGATCAGCGCCAGATCGCCCAGCAAACCAGCATGATTGCCAGCCGCGCCGAGTCGGCGATCCGGAGCCGTTTCCAAGCGCAGCGCTTCGTTCTGCCCCATCGTGATTGTGCCATCAGGTAACGGGCAGTGCGGCTTAACGGTGGTGACCTTATCGTCGCTGAGGCCGCGGGTGGCCCGGCCTCCCCGGTCTCAGCCCGGACCGGGAGGT
>JASIGD010000295.1 GCA_030045295.1 Streptosporangiaceae bacterium | reverse complement strand
GGGCCAGGGCGAAGTAGGCGAACCAGGCAGCGTTGTTGACGCTGGTGAGCGCCGCCCATGACCAGGAGACGCCGGCCGTGTCGTCGGTGGCCCGAAGCTTGCGGATCTGGGGGAGGAACTGCGGGACGGCAAACGCGGTGGCGGCTACCGGTGTGTATTCGAGCGCGTCAATCACGGCTGATCGGTGGCCTCTCGGCAGGAAAACCGTCTCTGATAGCAAAAATACGCTAGTTTAAGCGACATTTTCTTGCATATTTATGCCACAAATCCCCAGTCTTGTGCAATAATCTTTGACATGGATGCGGTTGATCGAAAGATTCTTGCTGAGCTTCAGGCGGAGGGACGCCTGACTGTCACCGAACTCGCTCAGCGAGTCGCGCTGAGCGTGGCGCCGTGCCACCGGCGGCTGCGCGAACTGGAGCGCAGCGGGGCGATCCGCGGGTATCGGGCCGTTATCGAGCCCGCCGCGATCGGCCTCGGCTTCGAGGTGCTCGTGCAGGTCACCATGGAGCGGGAGGACGCGGCGACGATCACGAGGTTCGAGAGCGGCCTGGCCGACATCCCCGAGGTGCGGCACGCGGAAAGGCTGTTCGGCGACCCTGACTACCTGGTCCGAGTCGCCACCACCGACCTGGCCGGGTACCAGGCCCTGCGCGACGAGAAACTCGCCACGTTGCCCGGCGTGCAGCGGCTCACCTCGACGATCGTGATGAAACGCGTCGTCGACGACCGCCCGTTTCCGGTATCACCGGGTGCTGGCCGGAGAACCACCGTCCGTTAGGAAAAATCGGGAAAGCAGCCTGGACGGCGAGGCGCGGACCGGGCGCCTGTTACTCGGCGGCCGCGCGGAGCTGGTCGACGCGGTCGACGCGCTCCCAGGAGAAATCCGGCTCGGTGCGGCCGAAGTGACCGTACGCCGCGGTCTGCGCGTAGATCGGGCGGAGCAGGTCGAGCGCGTAAATGATGGCTCGCGGCCGCAGGTCGAACACCTTGAGGACGGCGTCCTGGATCCGTTCCACCGGCACTTTCTCCGTGCCGAAGCACTCGACGAAGAGCCCGACCGGCATCGCCTTGCCGATCGCGTACGCCACCTGGGCTTCGCACCGGTCCGCCAGGCCGGCGGCGACCACGTTCTTGGCCACCCAGCGCATCGCGTAGGCCGCGCTGCGGTCGACCTTCGACGGGTCCTTGCCCGAGAAGGCGCCGCCCCCGTGCCGCGCCATGCCGCCGTAGGTGTCGATGATGATCTTCCGCCCGGTCAGCCCGGCGTCTCCCATCGGGCCGCCGATCTCGAACCGGCCGGTCGGGTTGACGAGCAGCCGGAAGCCTTCGGTGTCGATCTCCGCGCCGGCGATGACGGGCTCGACCACGTAGTCCCTGATGTCGGGGGCCAGGAGCTCCTTGAGGTTGATGTCGGGCGCGTGCTGCGTGGAGACCACCACCGTGTCCAGCCGCACCGGCTTGTCGCCCGCGTACTCGATGGTCACCTGCGTCTTGCCGTCCGGGCGCAGGTAAGGCACGGTGCCCGCGCGCCGGACCTCAGCCAGCTGCCTGGCCAGCTTGTGCGCGAGCATGATCGGCAGCGGCATCAGCTCGGGGGTCTCGCGGCATGCGTAGCCGAACATGAGCCCCTGGTCGCCCGCGCCCTGCCGGTCGAACTCCTCGGTGCCCTCGCCCTCGCGGTATTCGAACGCGTCGTTGACGCCCTGGGCGATGTCCGGTGACTGGGATCCGATCGAGATCGACACGCCGCAGGACCGCCCGTCGTATCCCTTGGCCGAGGAGTCGTATCCGATCTCAAGGATCTTGTCCCTGATGATGCCGGGTATGTCCACGTAGGTCTGGGTCGTGACCTCGCCCGCGACGTGCACCTGGCCGGTCGTGACCAGGGTTTCCACCGCTACCCGGCTGCCCGGATCGTCCTTGATCATGGCATCCAGGATCGAGTCGCTGATCTGGTCGGCCATCTTGTCCGGGTGACCTTCGGTCACCGACTCAGATGTAAACAGGCGACGCGCCACGTCGTTTTCCCCTCCTAGGACCCGGGCAACTCCGGTGATTCTATCCCCAGTGCCCGGGCGGGCTGGGCTGCCTGGGGCGAGCGGCCGGCTGGATTTGGGCCGCGTTACTTCTGGTTGGACGCTGACCACCTACGTCAGGTTGACAGCGACCAGATCCCATACCGCGTCCGCGAGCGCTTCCTTGGACCCGCGCGGTATGTGGGTAACCGAGCCGTCGGCGCCGTACACCACGGCCTCGTTGTCGCCGGGCCCGAAGCCGCGCCCGTCCCCTACCGGGTTGACGACCAGCAGGTCACAGCCCTTGCGGGCCAGCTTGGCCCGGGCCGCCTCGGCGGAGGGGTCGGTCTCCGCGGCGAACCCGACGAGAACCTGGCCCGGCGTGCGGCGCGCGGACAGTTCGGCCAGGATGTCCGGGTTCTCGACCAGGCGCAGCGGCTCAGGCGGGCGTCCGTCCTTCTTGATCTTGGCTGCGCTGCGGGTCTCCGGGCGGTAATCGGCCACCGCGGCGGCCATCACAACCGCGTCCGCACCGTCCGCAGCCGCCAGCACCGCGTCCCGCATCTCGCGCGCGGAGATGACGTGGACCACCTTGGCGCCGGCCGGGTCGGCGAGCGCGACGTTGGCCGCGACCACGGTCACCTCGGCGCCGCGCGCGACGGCGGTGCGGGCCAGCGCGTAGCCCTGCGTTCCCGTGGACCAGTTGCCGATAAACCGCACCGGGTCGAGCTCCTCGCGGGTGCCGCCGCCGGATATCACGATCCGGCGGCCGGCCAGGTCCTGGCTTAGCCGTCCCCTGGCGAGCAGGCGGACCGCGACCGCGAAGATATCCGCCGGGTCCGGCAGTCGGCCTGCGCCGCTGTCCGCGCCGGTGAGGCGGCCGACCGCGGGCTCGAGCACGATGGCCCCGCGGCGGCGTAGCAGCGACACGTTCGCCTGGGTAGCGGGGTGCTCCCACATCTCGGTGTGCATGGCGGGCGCGTACATCACCGGGCACCTGGCGGTCAGCAGCGTGGCGGTCAGCAGGTCTCCGGCCAGCCCGGCCGCGGCCCGGGCCAGCAGGTCGGCGGTCGCGGGGGCGACCAGGACCAGATCGGCCGACTGGCCGAGGCGGACATGAGGTACCTCGGAGACCCCCGTCCACGCGTCGGTGGTGACCGGCTCGCCGGACAGGGCGGCCCAGGTGGCCTCGCCGACGAACCGTAGCGCGTCGGGAGTCGGTACGACCCGGACGCGGTGCCCGGACTCGGTCAGCAGCCTGAGCAGCTCACAGGACTTGTACGCCGCGATGCCCGCGCCGACGCCGAGGACGACGCGGGAAGACATGCCGGGACTGCGGTTCAGCCTTCGGCGGGCTCGACGTTGAGCAGCCGCTCCCTGATCTCACGGAGCGAGATGGACAGCGGCTTCTCCTGGCTGCGCGTTTCCACCAGCGGCCCGACGTACTCGAGCAGCCCTTCGCCCAGCTGCGAGTAGTAGGCGTTGATCTGCCGGGCGCGCTTGGCCGCCATGATCACCAGCTGGTACTTGCTGTCCACCACGTCGAGAAGCTCGTCGATCGGCGGGTTGATGATGCCGTCTGCGACTCCGAGGGGCTGAGTCCCTGCCACGTTCTGCCTTCCGTGAAAGATAAAGCACACTGCTTCGTCAAGGCTATCAGCTCGCGAGAGGCGTCCTGGACGGACGTGTTCACCAGCGTGGTCTCGAACTCATCGGCCGCCGCCAGTTCCTCCCGCGCGGCCGCGAGCCGACGGGCCAGGACCTCCGGCGGCTCCGTACCGCGGCCGGTGAGCCTGCGGACGAGCTCGTCCCAGGACGGCGGGGCGAGGAACACGAAGCGCGCATCGGGCATGGCCCGCCTGACCTGCCGTGCTCCGGCTACGTCGATCTCGACCAGGCAGGCTACGCCGGCCTCGAGCTGCTCGGTCAGCGGCGCCCGCGGCGTGCCGTACCGGTTGCCCGCGAACCACGCCCACTCCAGCAGCGCTCCGCCGGCTACCAGCCGGTCAAACTCGCTGTCGCCGACGAAGTGATACTCGCGCCCGTCTGCTTCCCCGGGACGCGGTGGCCGCGTCGTGACCGACACGGAAATCCATATCTGGGGGCAGACCCTGCTGAGTTCGGCGACGACCGTGCTCTTCCCGACCCCGGAGGGCCCGGAGAGCACGGTCAGCCGCGAATGCACCGGAGTGGCAACCGCGGTACCGCCAAGACACGAAGGGTTTGGCTCCTGCTTGCCGCGCGGTTCAGATATCGGCACCGAACTCTTGCTCAAGCGCGGACCGCTGGTTGGTACCCAGCCCGCGTACGCGACGCGATTCCGCTATGCCTAGCCTTTCCATGATCTGCTTTGCCCTGACCTTGCCTACGCCGGGCAAGGACTCAAGCAGAGCCGAGACCTTCATCTTGCCAATCACGTCATCAGTTGAACCTTCCTTGATGACATCTGACAAGGTCGTGGCCCCGCGCTTGAGGCGGTTCTTCACCTCGGCGCGTTCTTTGCGTGCTCGGGCAGCCTTCTCCAGTGCCGCCGCACGTTCTTCAGGAGTGAGGGGAGGAAGAGCCACTTCGGGGTCACCTCGGGTTTCGTTGGAAAAAGGTTTGTCGGGAGGGGAAACTAGCCAATCACGTACCCTTTCGGCAACGCAAACCTCCGTTTACGTCATCACAAATTGAAATATATTACTTTTAGTAAGCAACATATTACTATATGTTACCAGAATGCCCGTCGGACGGTACGCGAGGGGTCTCACCGGGCGATATTCCGACGTCAAGGTGCAAGGCTCCAGCGTATGCCATCTGCCTCTGGCGGGTTCCTCGCCGGCCCCGCGTCACGCTTCGGCATCGGCCAGGATCGTCGGGCAACTCGGGTCCGCGAGGGCAACTCGGGCTTCGCTGCAGCTTCCTGGCATCTTACTCGCTGAGTGAACTGGGAGTCACCCCAGGTCATCGATTTTTTCCGCGTTCTTGCGCGATTTTTTACCGGTTTACGGCTCAGGCTGGATCACGCGCGGCGCCGAGCCGGCGCAGCGACGCGGCGATGGCGGCCGCGGCGGCCCCCGGATCCGGGGCACTGGTGATCGGCCTCCCGATCACCAGCAGGTCCGCGCCGGCCAGCAGGGCCTCCTCGGGCGTCGCCACCCGCGCCTGGTCGTGAGCCTCGGCCCCGACCGGCCGCACGCCGGGCGTGATGAGCGTCACATCGTGGCCCACCTCCGAGCGGACGGCGGAGACCTCGCGCGGCGAGCAGACCAGGCCCTGCGCGCCCGCCTCCACCGCGAGGGTGGCCAGCCGCAGCACCGCGTCGGGTACCGGTCCGTTCAGCCCTATCCGGCCGAGGTCGTCATCGCCTAGCGAGGTCAGCACGGTGACCGCCGCGACCATCGTCCCGGGCGAGGCGTCGACGGCCGCGCGTATGACGTCGGCGCCGCCGGCCGCGTGCACGGTAAGCAGGTCGGGCCGCAGCCTCGCGACCGCTCGCGCCGCCCCGGCCACAGTGGCCGGGATGTCATGCAGCTTGAGGTCCAGGAAGACGGACACGCGGCTGGCGCCCCGCACCGTCGCCACCACCTGCGGGCCGTAACGCAGGTAAAGCTCGAGCCCCACCTTGACCGTGCTCACGTGCGGCGTTACGAGCGCCGCCCACTGTGCGGCCGTCTCCAGGTCGGGCGCGTCGAGTGCCACAGCCACCGGCGCCGGCTTGCTCACGGCCACTCCTCTCGTCCTGTCGCGAATTGCATTATTTTGCCAGCTAGGCCCGCCAGGCGAGGCCGCGAGGACCCCGGCTGTGAGCTCCATGGGCCTGCCCGATGACATCGGCGACCCGGTCCACGCCGATGGCCGTCAGTTCCTCCTCGAGTTCGCGCAGGACGCGCGAGCACGCCGAAGGATCGTGCACGATCGCGGTGCCGATCCCGATCATGGAGGCGCCCGCGAGCAGCAGCTCGAGCGCGTCCCGGCCGGTAACCACGCCGCCCGTCCCGATGATCGGCACATCGGGGAACGCCTCGGCTACCTGCCACACGCACCGCACGGCGACCGGCCTGATGGCGGGCCCGGACAGCCCGCCGTACGTGCCGGCCAGCGCCGGGCGCTGGCGTGCGGGATCGATCGCCACGCCCAGCATCACGTTGACCAGCGAGAGCCCGTCCGCGCCGGCCGAGACGCAGGCCGCGGCCATGGCCACGATGTCGGTCACGTCCGGCGAGAGCTTGGCGAACACCGGCAGGTCGTGCCTGAGGCTGCCGCGCACCGCCGCGACCACCGCGGAGGCGGTTTCCGGGTCGACGCCGAAGACGCGGCCGGCGTCCTCGGCATTCGGGCACGAGAGGTTGATCTCAACGGCCGACACGCCCGCCGCGTCGGACAGCCTGGACGCCAGCGCCGCGTACTCGGGGGTGGTCTGGCCCGCGATCGAGACCACGACGCGGGCTCCGCGAGACAGCAGCCACGGCAGGTCCCGCTGCAGGAAGGCGTCGATGCCCGGGCCCGGCAAGCCGGCCGAGTTCAGCAGCCCGCTCGGCGTCTCGGCCAGGCGCGGCGCGGGATTGCCCGTCCGCGGTTCGGTCATGATCGACTTGCTGATCACCGCCCCGACCCGGGCGACGTCGACGAACTGGGCCAGCTCGCGTCCTGCGCCCGCGCAGCCCGCCGCGGCGAGCACCGGGTTGGGCAGTTCCAGCTGGCCGAGCCTGGCCCGCATATCAGCCGGCATGATGACCTGCCAGTCCGGGGGGACGACCCCTTCCAAACTGTTTCCTCCGGGCGGACCCGTCCCCCCGGACCCCCCTTGGGCACCCTTCGCGGGGGGCCAGCCGGGCGCGCCGAGCGCGTCGAA
>JASIGD010000294.1 GCA_030045295.1 Streptosporangiaceae bacterium | reverse complement strand
AGGGAGTTCGGGGTCACCAGGGAGCGGATCCGGCAGATCGAGTCGAAGACCCTGGCCAAGCTCCGCCATCCCAGCCGGGCGCAGATGCTCCGGGAGTTCCTCGACTGACCGGCCGCGCAGGCTGGTGCGGTCTAATCGGAAGGGCGGTTGCCGTTCGCCCCTGCCGGTTCGGTCTCTCCTGAGTGCAGCCCCGGGATCCGGCCGACCTGACCGCGGACTTTGCTGGCGCTGGTCTTGGCCGTCTCGGTGAGCTTCGGTACCCGTTCCGCGGCCTTCTGCCCGGCCGCCTTGGTGAATTCGGTGGCCTTCGAGCCGGCATTGCGGGCGGTCTGCTGGACGGTGGGGTTTTCCGCCACCTTCCTAGCCGCCTTCACCATCTGCTCGTAGCGCTCGCGGCCGGCTCGCGTACCCACGACATAACCGACGGCAAGCCCCGCAAGAAACGTCAAGCGGTACCGCATCTGGCCTCCCTTTCGCGCTCGTTCGTGATGCATACATGAACTTCCCCCGGTACCACGAGGGTACTCATCGCGACCATGACAAGGTTAACGGGAGGTAGCGCGCCGGTCAGCTATCACGCGCCCGCCCCGTGGTGCGCTACCCTTATGCGGGTCGATCCCGCGTAGCTCAATTGGCAGAGCGTCCGGCTGTTAACCGGCAGGTTATAGGTTCGAGTCCTATCGCGGGAGCCAGAAATATTCGGTCTTAACGTCGATAAATTCGTGCGGGCAGGGCGCGCGTAACTGTTATGCGATTGCCGATCCGGCCGGAGTCCTCGTCGCGGGCGCGAGTCATCGGCGTAATCGATGGGTTACACCGACCTTGTCCCAAGCAGCTGAACCGCTCCTCCAGCCGCCGGATCCGCCGGCTCAGCGCCGTCCGCCGTACCCGCGCTGACCCTTCGTCTGCGGACTAATTATTTGGCCGAACGGTCGGTGGTTTCACCGTCACGAGCACCTGTCGTCGTCCCCGTGGCCACGGCCCACGGCGGGTCGGGAGCCCTGGGATAGGCGAGGCCGCGGCGGATTGTCAGACTCAGGTGTGAAGATGGTGGCAGGCATGCCCCGCCGGGTGAATGGTGACCGGCATGCCCCCGCCGGGTGAAGGGAGCGGGTTCGGTGACCGAGGATTCGAGCCGCGCCGCGTCGCTGCAGCAAGCACGGGCCTACCTACGCAGCGCCGACCCCGTGCTGGCCGGGCTCATCGACGACCGGCCGGACTTCGACCCGCGGGCGTGGATGACCCGGCTGCCGCCGATGGACCTGTTCGGGGCGCTGCTGTTCCAGGTCATCGGCCAGCAGCTGTCCGTTCCGTCTACCCGCCGGATCCTGGCCCGCATCCAGGCTCTGTTCGGCGGGCACCTGCCCTCGCCCGCCGAACTGCTGGCCGTCGATCCTGGTCAGCTCCGCGAGGCCGGGCTGTCGTGGCGGAAGATCAGCACGCTCCGCGACCTGGCCGGGCGGCTGACCGACGGTCGGCTGGACCAGGACGTTCTGAGTAGCCTGCCCGACGACGAGCTGATGGCCGAGCTCACCGAGATTCCCGGCATCGGCCCGTGGACCGTGCAGGGCGCCCTCCTCGTCGCGCTGCAGCGAGAAGACGTGGTGCTGCCGGGCGACCTGGCGCTGCGCAAGGCCGTCCGGGCCGCCTATCAGCTCGACCACCTCCCCACCCAGCAGGAGGTGCTGGCCATCGCCGAGAAATGGCGGCCGTACCGCAGTCTGGCGACCAGCTACCTGTTCTCCGCCGCCTTCGAGCCCGCCCGGTCCCCGTCAGGCGACGCTGCGCCTACAGCGCCTTAGCGGTCAGCATCGCACGCGGGTCCAATGCGGACGTTTCCCGGCGGCCCGGCATCCTGCCGCCGTGCCCCCCCGCGTGGCACTGTCCGACCGGGCGCCCGCGCTTTACCCGGCCCGGTCGGGGGTCTCGGCCCGGTCAACGGCCCCGGCCCCGTTGGCGGTCCCGGCCCGGCCGGTCTCGGCCCGGTCGGCGGTCTCGGCCCGGTTGGCGGCTTCGGCGTCGAGAATGCGGCCCAGCGTACGCAGTGCGGTCGACAGGCCGGTGGGGCTGACGGCGCCGAATCCGATCAGCAGGCCCGATTGCGCCGGGCCTGTGCGGAAGCAGTCACGCAGGCCGGATGTGACGATGCCGTTTCTCGCCGCGGCGTGCAGCACCTCATGCTCGCGGAGACCTTCCCGCAGCACGGCGGCGACGTGAAGTCCAGCGTTAGCGGTGCGCACCGTGAGGTGATCGGACAGCGGACCGGAGAGCGCGTCGGTGAGGAGGCGATGGCGTTCGGCGTAGACCCGCCTAGCCCGCCGGATGTGCTTGTCGAACAGGCCATCGCTGATGAAGCTGGCCATGGCGGTCTGTATAGCGATGGGCGGATGCCAGTCGATGAGCTGCCTCAGCGCGGTGACCGGTTCGGTCAGCGGCCTGGGCACCACGACGAATCCGAGGCGCACCGACGGCGAGAACGTCTTGGAGAATGAGCCGACGTACACGACCCGGCCGTTCGCATCGAGGGACTGGAGCGACTCTAGCGGCCGGTCGACGTAGCGGAATTCGGTGTCGTAGTCATCTTCGATGATCGCCGCGTCGTGCTGCTCCGCCCAGCGCAGTAGGGCCCGGCGGCGTGGCATCGACATCGTCAGGCCGAGGGGATACTGGTGCGAGGGCGTGACGTAGACGATGCGCGCCGACGGCGGCAGCAGGTCCACGACCAGGCCCTGGTCATCGACGGGGACGCCGACCACCTTCGCGCCGAGGGCGTCGAATAGGCGTGCGATCGGCACGTACCCGGGATCCTCGACCGCGACGCAGTCGCCGGGTTCGAGCAGGACCCGGGCGACCAGGTCGATGCCGTGCTGGGCCCCGCAGGTGATTACCACGGTGTCTTCGTCGGCCGACACCGATCGCGACCGGCCCACCCAGCCGGCGATGGCCCGCCGCAGCCTGATCCTCCCGGCCGGGTCGCCGTACTCCCGGTGTTCGGTGGCGACACCGGCAGCGACCCGGCGGCGCCACAGGTCAGCCGGGAACAGCGAGGGATCTGGGTGGCCCGGCCGCAGATCGAACCGGCAGCCGTACGGGGGAGGCCGGAAGTACGGAGACCAGCCCGCGAACCGGCGGTTAGGGCGCAGGCCGGCCGCCGGGCTCGCCGTGCCCCTGGCTGGCGCCGGGGACGCGGAGGCCACCACGCTTCCGCCGCCGGCGCGTCCTTCCGCGTAGCCCTCGGCCACCAGGCGGCCGTACGCGGTGGTCACCGTGTGCCTGGACACGCTCAGCTCGGCCGCCAGCTGACGGCTGGGAACGAGCTGGTCTCCGGGTAGCAGGCGACCCTCGGTGATGGCGCGGCGTAGTTGCTCGTACAGCTGCCCGGCTAGCGGCTTGTTGGCTTCGGGGTCAAGGAACAAATCCACCTAGCGTGTCTACCACCGGTTTGGTATGGCTAAACAGTGCCGTCTTGGATCTCGACAGCAAGCCATCCGCTTCGTACGGTGCTGGTATGCGGATCCGGCGAGATGGTCTCCTGCAGCGGGATGATGACACCCGCGGCCAGGCCGTTCCCGCCTGTCCGCCCACCGGCATACAGCTGATTTACACGCGGTTCACCGGCCGTAGTTTCCACCAGGAGGTGAAACAACGGGGGCGCCGGTGAACTGGCGCAATCCGCTCCCAGGATGACAAGTCACTTGGGGAAACATCCAGTGGATGGGGGCCATGATGCCCCGCCCGGGCGGTTGCCAGCCCGGACGCCCGGGCGGGGCAGCGCTCGGCCTCGCGCATGCTCGCTAGCGCTGCGGCCCGGGGGACCCGTAAGGCGAGGAAGGAGCATGTCGTGGCTATGGTCCAGCGTCTACTTGACGGCTTGTCCTTTGGCGAGTCGCTGCGCTGGCATCAGGACCGTCTCTGGCTGGCCGACTGGGGCGCGCAGGAGATCGTGGCCGTCGATCGCGAGGGCCGGCCGGAGGTGGTCGCCGAGGTTGATTTCCCGGCCTTCCCGATGTCCATCGACTGGCTGCCCGACGGTCGGCTGCTGGTCGTCGCGGCGCGCGACGGTCGGCTGCTACGCCGGGAGCCCGACGGGTCGCTGGTGACCCACGCGGACCTGAGCGGCCTAGCCGAGGAGGGCCATCCCTGGAACGAGATCGTGGTGGACGGGCGGGGGAATGCCTACCTGAACAACCAGGGCTTCGACTTCCCCGGCGGCGAGTTCGCGCCCGGAACGATTGCCCTGGTCAAACCGGACGGGTCGGCGCAGGTGGTGGCCGACGGGATCGCTTTCCCTAACGGCATGGCCGTAACGCCCGACAACTCGACGTTGATCATCGCGGAGTCCTACGGCCAGAAGCTGACGGCGTTCCAGATCGCGGCCGATGGCAGCCTGTCGCAGCCGCGGGTGTGGGCCGACCTCGGCGACGGCGTGCCCGACGGCATCTGCCTCGACGCCGAAGGAGCCATCTGGTACGCCGACGTTCCCAACCGGCAGTGCGTAAGGGTCCGCGAGGGGGGCGGCGTAGTGCAGACGATCCAGCTGGACCGCGGCTGCTTCTCGTGCGCACTGGGCGGCACGAGCAGGATGACCCTGTTCATGGTGGCCACCCAGTGGCACGGCACCGGGCACCTAACGGGCGGGTCACGAACCGGCCAGCTGCTGACCGCCCAGGCGCCGGCCGCGGGCGCCGGCTGGCCATGAGCCGGCCGCCAGAACCGGCCGCCGCCCGGAAGGGCAGCAACCGTCCCGGCTAGCCCGGCGTTCCGGCCAGGTGGCGCATGTTGCGCAGGGCCACCGCCATGATGGTGATCGTCGGGTTCTGCGCGCCCGAGGTGACGAACACCGACCCGTCGGCCGCGTAGACGTTGTCCAGCCCGTGCACCCGGCCGTAGGTGTCGGTCACGCTCGTGGCCGGGTCGGCGCCCATCATCATGCCGCCCATGACGTGGAAACCGGTGGGCAGCCCCCCGCTGTCGGTCGTGGCCGGCACCGCGAGCGTCACCGTGGCCCCGGCCGCGGCCATCATCTTCTTCATCACCGGGACGTAGAACTGCTGGGCCACCTGCTCGGACTTCCCGGTGCTCCAGGTGATCTGCGCCACCGGCAGCCCGAACAGGTCCTTTACCGTCGGGTCGAGCGTCACCGTGTGGTCCAGGTACGGCAGGTCGTTCCCGATCAGCTGGCAGCCTGCCAGCCGGTCCCGCAGAATCGACGAACGCATGAGCTGCTTGAACTCGGTCCCGAACGGCCTTGACGACCGGACGAAGCCGAGCAGCGTCTGGTACGACTGCGCCTCCGCGATCGGGTCCTGGCTGCCGCCGAGCTCCATGTTGCCGCCCCGGATGTACGGCAGCCCGTTGGCCTTCGCGAACGCACGCGCCCCGGGAAAGTCCGGGTCGCACGTGTCCTGTGCGCACTGCGTGACCGATCGTCCCCGGTAGGCGTGCATCCGCTCGTCGGTGAAGATCGCGGTGCCGTCGAGGAACGAGTGCAGCATCAGCCGCCGCCCCAGCTTGCCGCTCGCATCGGGGAACCCCGACAGCAGCGCCAGCCGCACGGTCTCGATCGCCGAGGCCGCCATCACGACCACGTCGGCGCTCTCCCCGCCGGTCACCGGCCCGCCCGGCGTCATCCGCACCCAGCGCACCCCGGTCGCCCGGGCCGCCGCGCCGGAACCGGCCAGCCGCACCGACGTGACCATCGTCTCCGGCACCAGGCTCACCCGCCCGGTGCGCAGCGCGGCCCGCAGCGGCATCAGCGCGGCCGGCCTGGCCACCACCGGGCACCCGTAGCCCGAGCAGAACCCGCAGTCGTTGCACACGTGCTGGTCGTTGTACGGCACCGAGTTGATCGCCATCGGGTACGCGAACGGGTGCATGCCGATCGCGGTCGCTCCGGCGGCCACCACCATCGAGGAACGCTGCTGCGGGCCCGGCGGCATCGGGTACGCGCCGCGCGGCGCGTGCTTGAGCACCGCGCTCGGCATCGCCGTCACGTCGCCTTGCACCCCGATCAGCTGTTCCACCTCGTCGTAGTAGGGCGCGATGTCGGAGTAGCTGAACGGCCAGTCGGCCAGGTCAGCGCCTGGCACCGGCCCGAGGGCCGCGAGCTGCTGGAAGTCGATGTCCCAGAACCTGGGCACTTTCGCGTCCCAGTGCACCGTTCCGCCGCCGACGAGCTGCGGCAGGTCATCGACGCTGCCCGTGTACTGGACCGCCGACGCTCCCACCGGCCGCCAGGTGCGCGGGAACACCTCCGGGTCGGGCCCGGCGAAGTAGCGCACGTTCATCTTGAGGTCGTCGTTGGAGAACACCGTGCCGATCGGCCCCTCGCCGCCGAGGTTGGAGAAGTGGTTCGGACCTTTCTCGAAGACGACGACCTGCCACCCGGCCTGCGCGAGCTCCATCGCGGCGAACGACCCGCCGGCGCCGCTGCCGATCACGACGGCCTTGCGTGTCACCGCGCCCTCACAGCCCGCTGAGGAGCTTCAGCACGTCAGCCACGACGGCGGTGTCGTCGACCGGATCGCGGCCGTCAGAGTTCTCGACCTCGTCGCTGGTGTAGCCCCGGGGCTGGCTATCGCCGGGGTAGCTGATGTCCTTCCAGCCGACCAGGCCGCGGTTGCCGCCGTACTCGGGGACCGCGTACATGCCCTCGATGGTGTGCTCGAACAGCAGCGGCCGGAACGTGCCGGCCTCCGGCCCGGCCAGGATCTTGTCCTGCTCCGCGGGGGTGGCTTTGGTAAAGTCCCCGCCCGCGAGCTTGTCCAGCGTCGCGATGCCGGCGGTGTACTGCTGCTGCCAGCCAGCCAGGCGCTTGCGCCAGGCGATGCGGGTGACCGGGTCGAGCGTGCTGAAGGTCGCCATCAGATCGGGGCCGGACGTGTGACGGTTGCTCCACGGCCCGCCCGCGAAGATCATCGGAGGCGGGATCTCGCCTGCTGAGCTCGCGTCGAGTACACCGAGCGAGCCGAGCATCGCGTCGATGTAGGCCGTCACGCCGGCCTCGCGGGCGCCCGGATGGCCCGCCTCGGCCGGGTCGTCGCCCGGGCCGGGAGCGATCCGCGCCGTCGCGTCCTCGATGACCGCGGCCTGGTGGCTGCTGAAGAACCGCCGCGTGGGGACGTTGGACGGGCCAGCAGCCGGTGACGTGCAGCCACTGGACCCGATCACCGCCGCCGAGGCCACGGCGGCGGGAATCGCGGTGATCACCACGCGGCGGGGTAGGCCGGGGGAGGGCCAGCCAGCCGACGCGGCCGCGTTGTCGTCCTGCGTGCTCTGCCGCACGAAGGCCCGGGCCTCAGGGTCGCTAATAGATGACACGCGGCAAGTCTAGGCATTTCAAATCTTCAACAGGAGCAATAACGCACGCCGAACACGCGCCGCCGGGCACGCGCCGCCGGGTACGCGCC
>JASIGD010000293.1 GCA_030045295.1 Streptosporangiaceae bacterium | reverse complement strand
GCCGCGGGCGCGCTGGCGGGCGCGGGCGGCCTCGGCGCCGCTGAGGCTGTGGCCAGGGCCAGGCAACGTCCGGGGGAGATTCCCGCCCTGTGGGCGCGGATCATCACCAGCGGCGCCCTGGCGGCGCCGCTGGGCTGGGTGGCAGACCGCGTCACCAGGGCGGGGGCGGTGCCGATCGCTACGGCAGCGGGCGCGACCGCCGGAGCACTCGGGCTCCGGCCGCAGAAGGTCCTGCTCGGGCCGGTGGCGGGAGCCGCGGTGGGACTGGGGCTGGAGGGACTGACGGGGAGAACGGGGCGGGTCCCGGGGTCGGTCGCCGCAGCCGGGGCAGTGGTCGGCTACCGGACGGCCGCGGCGCTGCTGTTCCGCGATCCGCAGCTGAGCCTGCTCGCCGAGCGGGTGCGCCCCGAGGACGTCCCGTTTGTGGTGCCGCTGGCCAGCCAGACACGGTACGTCGGCACCGGCTACGTCAGGTCGCTGGCACAGGTCCTGGGCGGCACGTACACGCCCGACGTAGAGGACATCGGCATCGTGGCGTCGCTGGACGAGCTCGCCGGGCCGTCGTTCGACCCGGCGAGCACCGATCCGCTGGTCCGCGAGTTCTACGAGCACACCACCAGGTTCGCCCTCGACATCGTGCCGGAATGGCGGCTGTGGGTCCGTCCCGGCTACCTGCTCTACCGGACGCTGCTGGCCAGGCCGCTGGGGCAGGCCAGCGTCCCGATGAGCCAGCGGGAGGCACAACACGGGGTGCGCAGCCGGATCGACACCATCACCGGCCTGGAGGATGGCCATCGGGCGGGCCGCGCGGCGGGAGCCGGCGTCCCGGCGTCCGGCGAGGCGGTGGCCGTGCGCGGCTGGATCCGCTCGTTCGCCGATACAGACGAACCGATTTACGTCGGCATCTACACCACCTACCGGCACGAAGGCCGGGGCTACGTCAGCGTCGGTTTCCCGTTGCCGCAGGCGAGCTTCACCGCCACGCTCGTGCCGAGCGCCCGGCCCGGCGGCGGTCTCGTCCTGGACAGTCGCAGCGAGCTTGACCAGCCGGGTCACTACCTGACCTACATCGACCCGCAGGGCGCCGAGCTCACCACCGCGGCGGTGCGGGGATTCGCCGAACGGCTGGACGTCTACGTGGCCGGCGGCGAACTGCGGGCCGAGCACGCGTTCTGGGTGTTCGGGTTCCCGTTCCTGGTCCTCCACTACCGGATGCATCGCAAGCCACCCCGCGGAGGCGGTGACGAGCCACCGCGCAAAGCGCAGACGAACTCCGGCGGTTAGTTCTGCTAGTTCTGCAGCGGCATCAGCTCGCGGACAAAGCCGTCCGCGAACGAGCCGAACGAGGTCGGTGCGGCCGGGCGCACCACGAACTTGCTCAGCCCGGCCTCGACGTACTGCTCGATCATCCGCCGCGCGCCGTCCCACCCGGCCGCGACCAGCGTGGCCGGGTCGGCGTCCGGCCGGCGATGATGGATCGAGGCCCGTAGCGCGGCCGGGATGCCGTCCAGCGCCACCGGCAGGCTGAGGCCGAAGTGATCGAGCTCGACTTCCCGGCCGGCTTCGGCGGCGGCGTCTTTGATCACCTCGACCCCGGCGGCGGCCTCCGCAGGGGTCAGCAGGGAGCCGAGCCACCCATCGGCGAGCCGTCCCACCCGGCGGAGCCCCGCGGGCGCCGAACCGCCCAGCCAGATGTCGAGGGGCTTGGCCGGGAGGGTGCCGACGGTGGCCTCGGACACCGTGAAGAACGTCCCGTCGAATGACACCTTCTCCGAGGTGAGCAGCAGTCGCAGCAGCACCAGCGACTCATCGAACACGGCGGCCCGCTGCCTGTCCGGCACCGGGAACAGCGCGCGTTCGGCGGGCTGGGCCGGCAGCAATCCGAACACCGGCAGCACCCGCCCCGGTGCCAGCCCGGCCAGCGAGGCCAGCTGCTTGGCCACCAGCACGGGATGCCGACCGGGCAGCACCGAGATCCCGGTGCCCGCCTTCAGCCGCTGGGTCCGTGACAGCGCGAACGCCAGGCCGGTGAACGGCTCCACGAGCGGGGAGTACACCATTTCAGGCAGCCACAGCGAATCCACACCGGCTTGTTCGAGCAGATCGACGGCCGCTGCGAACTGGTCAGGGGTTCCGGCCGGCCCCAGGGATACTCCGATCCGAACCTTCATGACCCCATCCGATCACACGCGCAAACCAGGCGGCAGGGTCGGCCGCCCACCGCTAGGCGGGTGATCAGAAGGGTCATCACAGCCGCTCGGCCGGCGGCCCGCCGGGCAGCGGCAGGCTCGCCGGGCCTATGCGCATCCCTTATGAGCAACGCCTGTTTTCTGGCCGGCCGGCCACCAGATTACTGAAACACGTATTACATCTTGCAGGTCAGAGTCTTGCTGGCAGGGTCCGGATCCTGTCAACAGTTACAATCTCCGAACGGCTTATCCCGAACTGGTTGACACCGAAAGTTCACTGTTTTAACGTCCGCGGGTAGGCAGGTCGCGCCCGCCTGACCAGCGCGCGTGCGATAGCAGGAAACCAGGCGTCTCGTGCCCAGGATATTGGCCCCGGCTGAGCCCACACGGTCGCTGCTGCATATTCCCCGCATCGTGGCACCAGCCCATGAGGAGCCGAGAATTGGCAGTAGATAACTCCCGCACGTCCGAGTTGGACCACGCGGCTGGGTCCAGTGGCCCGGCGGCGCTCGATCCCCAGCACGTCGGCGACATCGTCGGCGCGCTCGGTACGCTGAAGCGAAGCGAGACGGGCAACACCAAGTCGTGGCGGCGCAAGCTCAGATTGCTGCTGGTCATCGCGGGTCCCGGCCTGATCGTCATGGGCGGCGGGAACGACGCGGGCGGTGTCTCCGTCTACGCCCAGATGGGCCAGGACTACGGCATGAGACTGCTGTGGACCCTGATCCTGCTCTTCCCGGTCCTTTTCTTCTGCCAGGAAATGGTGGTACGCCTGGGAGCGGTGTCAGGCGTGGGCCACGGCAAGCTTATCTACGCCAGGTTCGGGAAATTCTGGGGAACCTTCTCAGTCGCCGACCTGTTCATTATCAACGCGGTCACCATCGTGGTGGAATTCATCGGAGTCAAGCAGGCGCTCTCGTTCTTCGGACTGTCCAATTTCTGGTCCGTGTCCCTTTCCGCGATATTGCTATTCGCGGTCATGGCGGGCGGGACCTACCGGTACTGGGAGCGGTTCCTGATCTTCCTCGTGATCGCGAACCTGGTGACGTTCCCGATGGCCTACTTCTCCCATTCCAGCGCCTCCACGACCTTCGCGGGCGTGGTTCCCAGCATGCCCGGCGGCCTGAACGCGACCCTGCTGCTGCTGATCGTCGCCGTGGTGGGCACCACCATCGAGCCGTGGCAGCTCTTCTTCCAGCAGTCCAACGTGGTGGACAAGCGCATCACGCCGCGCTGGATGAACTACGAGCGCCTGGACACCGGCATAGGCGTGCTCGTCGAGGTGGCCGGCGCCCTGGTGCTGATGGCCGCCTGTGCCTTCGGCCTGGCGCACACCAAGGCGTTCGGAAACTTCAACGACCTGAGCGACACCGCCGCGGCCCTGCAGCACTATGTCGGCCACGGCACCGGTGACCTGCTGGCCATCGCCGCGCTCGACGGGTCGCTGATCGGCGCTAACCTGACGGCGCTGACCACCGCCTACACGCTCGGTGACGTCTACCCGAAGATGCGGCACTCGCTGCACTGGAAGCTGAACCAGGCCCCGTGGTTCTACGGCCTGTACGCGATCTTGGTGGGGCTGTCCGCCGTGGTGACGCTGGCGTGGGGAAACGACCTGAACGTGGTCATCAACGGGGTGGAGGCGCTTAACGGCATCCTGCTGCCATCCGCCTTGGTTTTCCTTATCCTGCTCGCCAACGACAAAGCGATACTCGGGCCGTGGACCAACAGCAGAGCGCACAACTGGATCGGCGGCCTCATCGCCTGGATCGTGCTCACCTTCTCGCTGGCACCGCTCGTCACCACCTTCTGGCCCGTCATCACGCTGAAGCAGTCCATCTGGGGCCTCGCCGTCTGCACGGTCCTCGGGATCGCCGCCGTGGCGCTGCTGGCGCGGCGCAGGCCAGGCCGCGACGAGGCGGCAGCCGATGATCCCGGCAGCAACAGGCGCCCGCCGGGGATGGACGGCGCCCGATGGCGTGCGGAACTCAGGGAACGCCGCATCGCGTGGCGCACCCCGCGCATCGAAACGCTCCAGCGGCCCGTGCTCAGCATGGCACGCCGGATCGGCCTGCTGACGCTGCGCGCGTACATCATCTTCGCGATCATCATCATGGTGATCAAGCTCGTTCAGGTGACCACCGCGCACCACTGAACGAGCTGTGTCCCGCCCGGGAATCTCCCGCCCGGGTAACAGCCAGCCCATCGCCATCGCGCCAGAGATGCCCATCAGCACGATTGCGCCCACAACCTCGCCATGTTCGCCGGCCGCGGTACTCAGCTTTCCGCCCAGCTTCAGTCCGATAATCGACATGACGAAGCTCATGAGCCCGAACAGGGTAACGGCCAAGACGATCGGGTAACGTACGGTTCCGAGTGCGAGGCCCACCGCGAGGTCGTCCAGGCTGAGCGCGGCGCCGCTGACCAGCAGCCGCCACCCGTGCCAGGCCTGCGGGGCGTCGTCGTCGCCGCGCAGTGCCTCGACGAGTCCCCAGACCGCGGTCACGAACAGTATCCCGGCGCCGGCCCAGCGGGCGGCGGATCCCAACGGGCCGGCAAGACCGGTGCCGATGAGCATCCCAGTAGCCGGCATCACCACGTCGCACAAGCCGAAAACCGTGGCCACCTTGATCTCGGTACGCCGGTTTACGCCGCTGACCCCGATGGCGATCGCCGCCCCGAAGTTGTTCAGCCCGAGCGCGACCGCCACGATGAGCAGCGCCACCATAATGAAATCCCTCGTTCGACCAGGACGGCGCGCAGTCCCGGCCGCCTGGCCCGCGACCGGTGCATCGTGACCCTGCGCGGGGCGCCGGGATCGGGTTTCATGCCGGGCGCAGACCTCACCGCATTGCCTCGGCCAGGGTGAACCCGGCCATGACGACCATTGTCAGCGCGGCCAGGCGGGCGATCCACCGCAGCGGCAAGATCCGCAGCAGCCCCCGGCCGCCGGTGATGGCCAGCGCTGCCACCGACCACAGCGCCAGGACGCTGCCAAGGCCCACCGCCACCGGGTCGTGATACCTGGCGGCGAGGTTCACGATTATGATGTCCGACAGGTCACCCAGCTCAGCCAGCGCGATCACCCCGAAAGAGGTCGCCGCCACGACCCAGAACCCGGCAGCGCCAGCCTTCAGCCGGGCCTTGTCGTCACCGTCCCCGTCTGCGCGCAGCACCAGCACGGCACCGGCCAGGAACACCGCGGCCACCGCGATCTGCACGATCTTGTGCGGGAGCAGGCCGAGGATGCTGCCGCAGGTGACCGCCAGCGCCACGTGCGCCGCGAACGCCGCCGCCGCGCCGGCGAAGACCCCGCCCGGCCGGTACCGCGTGCCCAGCACCAGGCTCGCCAGCCCGGAATTGTCCGGCAACTCGGCACCGAAGACCGTCCCGAAGACTATTGCGGCGATGAGCAGGCCTGGCATGTGATCACCTCCCGGTCGGCGCGGCCGGACTGGCTCCGCCACGCTGATAGCCGGAGTCGTAGGGCAGGCTACGCCCGAAGGCAGGCTGCCGCGCGCCCCGGGTGATCCGGTTAGCCGACCGTCACAACTGTTAATGCCCTGTTAGCGTGCGCACAACGTGTCCGCGCGGCGATTGGGGTGGCAATGGACGGTGGCCAGGCCGAACTGGTCTTCGTGGGCGGGAAGATTCGCACGCCGACCCACCCGTCCGGGTTCGCCCAGGCTCTCGCCGTCCGTGACGGCCTGATCCGGGCCGTGGGCACGGACGATGACATCAGGCCGCTCATCGGCCCGCACACCCGCGTCGCCGACCTGCGCGGACGGCTCGCCCTGCCCGCCTTCGGCGATGCGCACGTGCACGCGGTCAGCGGCGGCCTGGAGAGCCTGCGGTGCAACCTGCTGGGCCTGCGCAGCCGGGCCGACAGCCTGGCTGCGGTCGCCGCCTACAGCTCCGGCCTGCGCCCGGGTGCCTGGGTACTCGGCGCCGGCTGGACCATGACGGCCTTCCCCGGCGGCCTGCCCACCGCGGCGGACCTGGACGCGGTCACCGGCGGCCGACCGGCCTTCCTGCCGGACCGCGATCACCACAGCGCCTGGGTCAACACCGCCGCCCTGGAGACCGCGGGCGTCGACGCGCGCACGCCGGACCCGCTGGACGGCCGGATAGAACGTGACGACGCAGGCCGGCCGACCGGCGCCCTGCACGACGGGGCCATGCGCCTGGTCGCCGACCGCATCCCGCCCGCCAGCGCGGCGGACCTGCGCGCGGGCCTGCTCGCGGCCCAAGCTCACCTGCACTCGCTGGGGATAACCAGGTTCCAGGACGCTTGCGTCGGAGCGGCCCCCGAACTCGGCATGCCGGACGTCTTCGACACCTACCGCCAGGCCGCCGCAGACGGCCTGCTCACCTGCCACGTGGTCGGCGCGCAGTGGTGGGACCGTCGTCGCGGCCCGGGTCAGATCGATGACCTGCTGGCGCGCCGTGAACGGGCCGGCGGCGGCCGGTTCCGGGCCACCACGGTCAAGCTCATGCTCGACGGCGTGTGCGAGACGTTCACCGCCGCCATGTCCGCGCCGTACCTCGACCGGCACGGCCATCCCACCAGCCAGCAAGGCGTCCTGTTCATCGAGCCGGAAGCGCTCAACGACGCGACCGGCCGGCTCGCCGCGGAACGCTTCCAGCTCCACTTCCACGCCATCGGCGACCGGGCGGTCAGCGCCGCCCTGGACGCGCTTGAGGCGCTCCCGCCCGCGCAGCGCCAGGCCGCCCGGCATCATCTCGCGCACCTGCAGTTCATCGCCCCCCACGACCTGGGCAGGTTCAAGGCGCTCGGCGTGGTGGCCAATTTCCAGCCGCTCTGGGCGTGCGCGGACGAGCAGATGGAGCAGCTGACCCTGCCCTTCGTCGGTCCCGAACGCGCTGCCTGGCAGTACCAGATAGGCTCGCTCGCCCGCCGGGGCACCCGGATCGCGTTCGGCAGCGACTGGCCGATATCGAGCGCCGATCCGCTGCAGGAGATGCACGTGGCGGTCAACCGGGTCCTGTCGGAGCGCCTGGGCAGGCGAGGTGACCCCGAGCGCGAGAACCCGTTCCTGCCCCAGCAGGCGATCACCGTCGACGAGGCGATCGGCGCCTTCACCGCGGGGGTCGACTGGGTGAACCACGAGGAGCACGCGGCCGGGATGCTGCGGCCCGGCCTGCGGGCCGACGTGGCCGTGCTTGACCAGGACCTGTACGCCGCGCCGCCCGGCGCCATCGGCAGTACCTCCGTCGTCATGACCGTGGCCAGCGGGCAGGTGGTGTTCGGCGATCTTTGACCAGGAACCGAACGCCGTCCGGCCCGGACGTGACCGCAGGCGGAAATGGGCCACGACGACCATCCCGCTCGTGACCGGAGAGCGGGAATGTGCTGTGCTAGTGACGTGACCACTGAATCGGCTTCCGAGTACAACGCGCTGCCCGAGGACTGGGCGTCCGATCCCGTCCTCATCGCCGGCCTGAGGGTCGAGGACGACGACGAGCACGACGACCCGGTACTGCTCTGGCCCGACGGCCGGGTGGTCGACACCTGGCGGCAGGACTACCCCTACCCAGAGAAGATGCCGCGGCCCGAGTACGAGTACCTGAAGCGCCCGCTGCAGAT
>JASIGD010000292.1 GCA_030045295.1 Streptosporangiaceae bacterium | reverse complement strand
ACGTTCATCACCTCGACCGTCGAGGGGGACGTGCAGCAGGCGGCGAGCTGGGTGCCGTCGTGACTGAAGGCAATGCCGGTCGTGAAAACGTCCGTGCTGGCCCGGGCGAGGTTGAACGTCCGCTCGGTGTCGCCGGTGGCCATGTTGAGTATCTGCACCTGGGCGCTGGTCGCGTTCGCTTGCTGGGTCTCCACGGCCAGGAGCGTTCCGCCGGGGCTGACGGCCAGGGACACGATCGGCCGGGAGACGTGCAGGCGGCGGACCGCAGCCCACGTCCTGGTGTCCCAGAAGACGATGTGCCCCCCGGTGTCGCCGGTCAGGAGCTGACGGCCGCCGGGGGTGAAGGCCAGCCCGTTGGCGACCTGCCCGCCGGTGCCGGGCAGCGTGGCGAACCAGCGGAGCGTGCGCAGGTCGACCAGGTCGACGGTGCCGTCGCCCTCGTCGGTGGCCATGATCGTGCCGGCCGGGTTGATGGCCATGCAGGGGGCGTCCGGGCATGAGTTGGCGGGGGTGTTCCACGCGAAGGTCCGGCCGAGCGACTGCTGCCCGGACAGGTCCCAGCCGATCACGGTCCCGTTGTCTGTTCCCGACACGACCGTGCGCCCGCTCGGGTCGACGGCGACCTGCACGGACCCTCCGGACTGCGAGGCGAACGTCTGGGCGATCGTCCCTGAGGCGAGGTCCCACACGCGGACGTCGCCGCCCTGAGAGCCGCCGACCAGGCTCTTGCCGTCCGGCGTGAAGGCGAGGGTGGTGATCCACGCGTTATCGGGGAGGCTTTGCAGCTGGTGCACGGCCCCTGTCGACAGGTCCAGCAGCACGACGGCGGTGGGCGTCTGTTGCACCAGGCTCGGGTTGTTGAGCGCGATCGCGGCCAGGTTCCCGTTGGGGGACAGGGCGAACTGGCCGCCGTCGGGGAAACTGCGCTCAATCCGCCCCGCGCGTGTGTCCCACAGATCGGTGCTGCCCTGCTCGGCGGAGGTGACGAGCACGCCCCCGGGCGTGAACCCCACCTGGAGCTCGGACTGGCCGGGATGCAGGTGGTAAGACCGGATCCACAGCACGCGGCCGGTCGAGGCCTGCAGCAAGGCGACCCGCTCGGAGACCGGGGTCGGCGCGGTCGCGACCGGCCAGTCGGCGAGCCCCACCGCGATCTCGGCGCTGTCCGGAGAGAACGCCACGGTGGTCGACCCGTCGGGTATGGGGGGGACGGCGCCGGAGAAGCTCCCGAGGAGCTGTTTGGTTCGGGAGGCGACGTCTATCAGGTAGATCTGGGTCAGGGTCCCCGCGCCGGATGCGACCGCCACGGTCCGCCCGTCGGGCGAGAAGCGCACGGCGTCGGGCAGCACGGGAGACGGCAGTTGCACCGCCGCTCCGGATGGCGTCCAGGTACGCAGGTCCTCGAAGCGGACCGCACCGTCGGAGTCACCGGTGACCATGAGCCGGCCGTCGGGGCTGATGGCGAGTGCGGTGATCTCGCCGGCCGACGGGTGGACCACGCGGATCACGGCCGGGCTGCGCTCGAGCGCGGCGAGCAGGTCACCGCGGGTCTCCGGGATGTTATCCAGCCTGACGCCGGCTACGGCGAGCAGCATGGACAGGTCAAGATTGGGCTCGGTCTGCGCGAGCGTCCCGACGCGCTCCGCGTCTGACTTGAGCGCCGTGGCCTCGGCGGAGTGCTGCGCTGCCCGGGCGTGGTTCCGCTGGAGCACCGCGAACAGCCCTGCCACGAGTGCCAGCACGAGCAGCACGGCCGTTCCGGTCAGCAGGCCGCGGAGCCGCCGGTTGGTCCGCCGCTGTCGTTCGAGCTGCCGCTCGCTCGCGACGCGGCTTTCCGAGAGGAACTCCCGCTCCAGTGCGTTCAGGGCGCGATCGTGGCGCTGCGACCAGTCCAGCGCCGCCGACAGCCGGGCACCGCGGTACAGGTCTCCGGGATCGCGCCCTCGTCCGGACCATTGCCTGGCCGCCTGGGTCAGGTGGCTGCGGAGCTCCTGCCCCGCCGCGTCGTCCCTGAGCCAGTCCGCGAACCTGGGCCACTCGCGGATGAGCGCCTCGTGAGCGATCTCGACCAGGCCCTCGTCCTGAGTCAGCAGGCGGTCTCGGGTGAGCGTGGACAGCACGGCCGCCACCGCCGGGTTCCGGTCGACATCGAACTCCGACAGCGGCACGCGCCGCCGCACGGCAGCGTCGCCTTCACCCTGCCCGACCAGCCGGACGAAGACGATCACGGCCGATTCCCGCTCGCTCTGCGACAGCTGCCCGTAGGACGACTCGGCCAGGCGTGCCACAGCGCTGCGGACGCCCCCGCCGCGAAGGTAGGCGTCATAGCGCAGCCAGCCGTCGCAGCGCGCCTGCCAGAGCTGCACGAGTGCGGTGGACAGCAACGGAAGCCCGCCCGGCTCGTCCTTGACCTCCGTCACGAGCGCGTCCACCAGGGCCGACTCGACCCGCAGGCCGACGCGCCGCGCCGGCAGCTCGATGACGCGCCGCAGCTGATCGCCGGTCATCGGCCCGACGAGCACGAGGTTGGCGGCGAGCAGCTCGGCGAACTCGGGGTACGGCGCGCACTGGCCGGTGTAATCGGCGCGGATCGTCACGACCACGGCCACGGCGGGGTCGCTGGCCAGCTCGACCAGGCGCCTGATGAAGGCTTCCTGCTCCGGCGGATCCGCGGTGGTGGTGAACACCTCCTCGAACTGGTCCACGACCAGGACGAGCCGCTCGCCGCGCTCGGCGCCAGACAGCGCGTCATCCAGTGCCGCCATCGGCGTGGCGCCCGGCCGGAGAACTGCATGACCCCAGCGGTCGCTGCCCGGCAGCAACCCAGCCGCCAGCGACGGGAGCAGGCCAGCGAGAACGAGCGAGGACTTGCCGCTCCCGGATGGACCGACCACGCCGAGCAGACCGAAGCCGACCGACCGCGCGGCGAGCTCACCGACGAGCTGCTCACGCCCGAAGAAATACGCGGCGTCGGACTCCTCGAACGTGCCGAGACCCTTGTACGGGCACACGCCGGCAAGCTGCTCGCCCGTAGCCGTGTCGTAGATGCGGCGCAGCTTCAGGGCGATCACGTTGTCGGCGAATCGCAGGCCCTCCGCCTGACGGCTCCGCCCAGCCGCCAGCCACTCCGCCGCAGCGGCCAGACGGCGCGCAGCCTCGTCGCGCGACCAGTCGGCCACCAGCTCGTGCACGCGCGAGGGAACACCACCAGAAGCGCGCAGGATCTGCTCGGCCGGCAGGTCGGCGACGTCGATCACGTATGACCGGGCGATCGCCCGCACGCCACGCTCGTCAAGCGGAGCGAGTTCGCGCCTGCCGTCGCCGTGCACGTCGACCGCCCCGACGAGGCGTACCACGGCCGGATCGCCGTCCGCGTCGCTCAACAGGCCGAGCACCAGCGCCGGGCCCGACTCGATCTCCTGCAGCGATGCACCCAGCGAAGCCACGCAGTCCCGGTATATGTCCAGGTCATCCAGGACCCAGAGGCCCGGGAGCGAGGTGGCCCGGGCCTCGCGGATGGCGGCCAGGGTCTCGGCCCCTGCCGCTCCTCCGGCGCCCGCGTAGCGCACCGAGCCTCCCTCCGCGTACACGACAGACGCGAACGCGGCGGCCAAGCGTGTCTTGCCGATGCCGGCCGGGCCGGTCACCAGGATGACCCTGCCGTGACCTCGCCGCACCTGACGCCATGTCCCTCTGAGCCAGGCCATCTCGGCGTCGCGTCCCACCACCGGCAAGGGCTCGTCCAGCTCGATCGGCAAGAACCCGCGGGCGCCGTCGGATACGCGTCCTTCGCGTCCCGCTTCGTGCTGACCACGCAGCGCGGTCGCGACCGGCTCATAGGTCACAACCGGTTCCTCGAAGCCCTTGACCAGCACCGTACCGAGGTCCTCGAACGAGATGCCTTCGAGCTCGCCGGCCGCGTCGACGACGTTCCTGGTGACGAGCACCTGACCGGCGGCGGCTTTCGAGCAGAGCCGAGCCGACATGTTGATCGCCGCCCCGCGATAGCCATCTTCGACCGGCACCGCCTCGCCAAAGTCGATCCCTATACCCACCGGTATCGGGAACTCAGGATGGGCGGCGGACTCCTCGGCGCACGCCAGGTAGATCTCCAGCCCGGCCCTCACCGCCTGCCGGGCCGAACTGAACACAGCGAACGCCTCGTCTCCGCGCAGCTCGATCACCCGCCCGCCCCGCGCGACTACCGCGTCCCGGGCCAGGCCCGCGAAGGTCATCGCCAGGTGCGCCGCAGCCTCGTCACCGCGCTGGCTGGTGAAGGTCGAGTACCCCCGGATGTCACAGATGAGGAACGCGCGGACCTCTGCGGTTCCCGGTTGCTCCGGTGTGGACCGTAGCTTCTCGACTTCCATATTCGCTCCCCAGCGGCGTCCCGCGCGTCGGGACGCTGCGCAAACCGCCAGGCGCAGGCGCTGGGCCGGCCGTTACGCGACGTGGTCCGGGAATGCCTTGATGACCGCGGCGGTGCGGCTGGAGACCTGCAGCTTGGCGAAGATGTTCTCCAGGTGCTTGCGGACGGTTCCCTCCGCCAGGCCAAGACGGCGGCCGATCTGGGCGTTGGTGTACCCGTCGGCGACCAGGTGCAGCAGTTCCCGCTGCCGCCGGGTCAGCTCGGGGGTGCCGTGGCGGCGGCGTTCGGCGGCCCGGTAGGCCTGGTGCAGGTGCGGGCGCAGCAGCGCGAGCAGCCCGCGGTCCCGTTCGGAAAAATCCGCCCCGGCCCCGCGGAAGAAGATCAGCCGCACACTGCGCCCGGGCCCGGCGGGCAGGCACACCATCATCTCGTGCTCGATCTCCCCGCAGAGGCAGTCACGGTACATGCCGGTGCCGTGCCACTGCCGGGCCGAATAGAAATCCGAGATCTTGGTAACGCTGCGCAGGTCGCCGCTGCGGTCCGGGTAACTGCACGGCTCGCAGTCCCAATAGTGCGCCCAGAACACCCGTTCGTCGTCCTGCTCGCCGTCCCAGGCCGGGATGTCCTGCGTGAACCCGTCCGCCTGGCGCCCGCTGTCCAGCTCGAAGAACGACACGGCATCGCAGCGGACCACGTCGGTCAGGTCACGCAGCAGCGACCACGGCAGGCCCGCGGCCGGAGGGTCGCCGCGGTCATCGCTGATGATCCCCATCAGCGTGCGCACGTCCAGTTCGCTGACCATCAACGGGGCTGTCATCGTGTCCCCTTTCCCAGCGTGATCCCACGTTACCCCGGCGGCAGCGGCCCGGACATAAGCCGAACGTCGTATGGCCGCCGCGCCGCGCGGCTGCCCACACTGGACTCGCAGCAACCACCACCGCACCTGACGAGAAAGAGGCACAGTCATGCCAGGAAAGGCAGTGATCAGTCTCAGCACCGGTTTGGAAGACCCGGAGAAGGTGACCGTGGCGTTCCTGGTCGCGGTCGGCGCTGCCGAATCAGGCCGGCCGACCGTGATGTTCCAGGCCAAGGAAGCGGTCCGGCTGGCGCTGGACGGCGTGGCGGCAGGCGTCGCGTGCGACGGCTGCCCCCCGCTCCAGGACCTGATCACCCGGTACGACAAAGCCGCCGGGAAGTACATGGTCTGCCCGGTCTGCTTCAACGCCAAGCAGCTCGACAAGGGCGGCCTGCTGCCCAACGCGGAACTGGCCGGCAGCGTCCAGCTGTGGGAGTGGATCGGCGACGAGCCAGCGACCACCTTCAGCTACTGAGGCCCGCATCCGCGATCGATCACGCGATCTGCGCCCGCGCTCATCTCCCCCCACCCGCGGCGAACTGCCCGGCAGACAGCACCCCGGCTCAGGCGCGGCGACAAGTCACCGCTACCGGGTCGCCGGGCTCGCCGGTGACCGTACCGGAAAGGATCAGTCCCGATAAGCGATGACCCGTCGGTCACCCACCTGGTGACACGCGCCCCGCAGCTGGCCAGGATGCCCGCGCTGGTCATCCCGTCCCGCTTCTGCGGCGCTGGACAGCGGCAACGGCGGCTACGTCTGCGGACGCATCGCCGGGCACCTCGATGGCCCGGTGACAGTCACGCTGCGCCGCCCACCTCCGCTGGCCACGCCGATGGCCGTCGAACGGGGCAGCGACAGCTCGGTCTGCATCCACCACGGCCGCACGCTGATCGCCGAGGCGGCCTCCTCGCCGGCCGGCCCGGCCCTTGAGACACCAGGCCGCCCAGGTCCAAGCCATCATCGCCGCGAACCCGCGCCCCCGCCACGAGGCGGGACCATCCCACCCACCGCAGTCGGCCAGGCCCCTGCCAACATGGCCGAACACATTTAGGTAGCGCGGCGCGCAGGACAATGCTCAGTAACTAAAGATCTGCGCTCTCTTCTCCGTCCGGCCATACACGCTGTCGGACGTGCCGAATCGCTCGGTTCGCTAAGCCTCTGGAGCAAGAGTCGCGCAGCGTGACGATTGCTGATCTCAGCCATCGCGCGACATCGGCTGGTGAGCCCTGGCCGAGGATCGGCCTGTTGAAACACGGTACCGTCCGGGTCATGGCCACCAAAGCCGAGCGGCGCGCCGCGCGCGAACG
>JASIGD010000291.1 GCA_030045295.1 Streptosporangiaceae bacterium | reverse complement strand
TGAAGGCTGGCCCGGCTGCTGGCCAGGCCAGCCTTGCGGGCCTTGCGGCCGGTAAGGAGCCGGCTGCACCGCGAATGTGCCCGACGGCGGCGCCGGTGCGCGCCCCGGCGGGCGCTCGGAGCCATCTAGCAGCGCGGCCGACCGTCGGTGCCGCCCGCCGGGCGGCGGGCGGGACGCGCCGTATCCTGCGCCCGCGTCAGGATACGGAAGCGCATCTTCCTGCCTCACGCGGGGCAGCTGTTGCGTCGGCTGGTCGTCGGTTCCGTGGCCTAGCGCCGGCTGATCGCTCTTCGCGTCGCCATACCGCACGTGCGTGCAATGGCCCAGTACGGAGCGTCGCACCAGGTAGGTACAGTAGATCCGGACAACATCGGGAGAAATTCCGAGGCGGTCGGCGATCACCTGGTGCGTGTCGTGCGATGACAGCAGCTCTGCCTCGGCACGCGTCAGCTCGGCCAGATGCCCGCCGCTGGCGTCCATGATCCCTCCCCCGCGGCGCAGGTCGCCGCGCCCTCCACTTCAAGAGACGCGCCAGAGGCGCTTGAGGTGTGCGGTGACTGCGAAGCTGACATGTCCTCGTAACAGGGCTGTGTCCGGTCGTACCGCTGCTCAGGCGGACGCCGGGACCGCCGCCGACCGATAGCGGCCGGCACCGGCGGCCCAGCGGCCAGACGATGGCATAGCGTATCCGCCCGGGCCGCCAGGAACATTCCCTCAGATCCCGGGACAGGTGCAGCCGGATCCGCCCCGGCCTCTGCCGCGTTGCCCGCTGGAGATTACCCCTAGACCCGGGCGCCCTCCGAACGCCCCGCCGCCCAGGCGCAGCCCCCGCGTGCCCAGCATCCGGGTGCCGCTACTCAGCGTCGGCCCTGACCGGCCCGGCTGAGCTGGCGGCTTGCATGTCAGAGGATGATCTGCTGGGGTGATTGACATGACCGATAACCCCACGGCACAGACCACGCCGCCGGATCACGACTGGGACTGGACCAGCGACGGCAAGTACTCCCTCGACGTACTGGCGCACTCGCACACCACCGACGTGGCCACGCTCCTGTGGAAGACCCTCGGGTCGCACAGCCAGCCCGCCTTCAACACCTACGTGGACTCGGGCCTCTGGAACGCCCTGGTCCCGGCCGGGGTCATCATCCGGTTCCCCGCCGGGCACTAACCGGCGCCCCGGCCCCCCGCACCGCCCCGGGCGTTCTCACCGAGCGCGGCGTGAGCCTGCCGTGCGGCTGTGACGCGCACTCGCTGATGCAGGAGATGCTGGCCGATCCCGGCGTAGATCGAGGAAGGCCGCCGCCGGAGGGATGCCGCGCGGGTGCCGCCATTCCCGGGTGGACTACGCTAAGTCGACCCAGATCTGCCCGGGTTCGGGTGCCTGTTCCGGGAAGGCCAGCTGGAACTTGTCAGGCTCTTTCCCGCTGCCGCCCGTTTAGGTGAAGTCTCCACGGGCGAGGACGTCACGTCCGATGATCGCGCGGACTTGATGCGACTCGGACAAGTCGATCTCCCGGACCCAATCAACAGCGGACCCACATTCATGCCCATGAAGGAGATGCCTACCAAGTAGCGCTCGAAGGATACGGGCTTGTCTCCTGTACCGAAGCCGGACGAGGCGGGTGGTCCGGTCGGAACTATTGACCCGTAGCGTCCTGGTGCTGGGGTAAACCGTTGGTCAGCGCGTGGCGTCTTTAGAGTATTCGGTCACGATCTGACGAGACTAGCTGAAGCGCTGGCAGTCTCCGTTGTTTAACCGGCCAAGCAGTCCTGCGTCACCGCGCCGGGGGCAGGGGGGAAGTTGGGTCGTCCGCTGGGCAGCAGGTACGTGCTGGAAGACCTGCTGGGAAGCGGCTCAATGGGCCAGGTGTTCCGCGGGCGCGCCCGGGCTGATGGCCACCTGGTCGCGGTCAAGCTGCTCAAGCCTGAGCTGATCTCTGACCCGGAGGTCATCGCCCGGTTCCTGCAAGAGCGCTCGATCTTGACCTCGGTCAGGCACCCGCACGTGGTCCGGGTCCTGGACCTCGTGGTCGAGGGGGAGACGGCCGGGATCGTTATGGAGCTGGTGCCCGGGCAGGACCTGCGCCACTATCTGTCGGGCCGGCGCACGCTCCCGCCGGCGCAGGCGGCGTATTTCGCGCGGCAACTGCTTGAGGGCGCGGCGGCGGTGCACGCCGCGGGCATCATCCACCGAGACGTCAAGCCGGAGAATGTGCTGGTGGATGATTCCGGGGATGAGGTGATCCTCAAGCTGACCGACTTCGGGATCGCCCGGCTGTCGTACGGGCCAGCGCTGACCCGGCAGCCCGGCCTGCTGGGCACGCCGGAGTACATGGCGCCGGAAGTGGCGGACTGCGCGGAGGCCACACCCGCCGCGGATTTGTACTCGATCGGGATCGTGCTGTATGAGATGCTGGCCGGCCGGACCCCGTTCGAGGGCGGCCATCCGATGGCGGTGCTGTACCGCCAGCTGGAGCAGCTGCCGATGCCTGTCCCTGGCATCCGGGCTGACCTGTGGGCGCTGGTGGAATGGCTGCTGGCCAAGGATCCGCGATCCCGCCCGCCGACAGCCGCGGCGGCGGCCGCCGCGCTGGGCCGGCTGGAGGCAGAGCTGGCCGGGCAGCCGGCGCTGCCCCCGATGCCGCCGTTGCCGGAGACGCCTGGACGAGAGGTGGCCTCCGCACCGGTCAAGTCCTCGATGCCGATGCCTGCGGTCCGGGCGGGCGCCCCACGGCACCTGGCCCGGTCCGGCGGCCACTCGCAGCTGGCGGATGCCGCCGACCTGGACCATCCGGCAACGGTGCTGAGCTATGTCGGCCCGCACGGCAACCCGGATGAGCACGCCCCGACCGCCAACTGGGCTCATTACGCCCCGCCGCCTGCGCCGCCCGGGTCTCCTGCCCGAGTGCCCGAGCCGCCGCGGTCCCGGGCCAGCCAGCGGCTGGTGCCCGCCGTCGCAACGGCCGCCTTGCTGGTCCTGGCCGCTGCCGCCGTCGGCCTGGTGCTAGCGCGCCCGTCCCCGGGCCGCGCTAACGGGCCTGCGGCGATCTCGTATACCTTCGCCCCGCAGGAGTACCCGGACGGCCTGCTGATCGTGCGGCGCTGGACATTGGAAGGCGAGCACGGATCCATGCTGGCTGAGACGGTCAGCGCCAGCGGCACCACCGGCCAGGCGCTGCGGGTGCCGTTCCGGGACGAGATTCCGGCGGCAGTCGCGCGCACCACACGCACGGTGGTCTTCACCCCAGCGCCGGCCAAGATCGTGAAAGCCGATCCGATCGTACAATGGCTGCTCCGGATACCGTCGCGGGGCACCGTCGAGGTCGGCTACCACGCCACCCTGCCGGGCCTGGGCGTTACCAAGGCCCGGCTGATGGGCCTGGTGAAAGACTTCGAGGCGCTGCCGGCCGCCCTGGACATGCCCGGGCCGCACACCATCCAGCTCACCTCGCTGACTATCGAGCCGGGCGCCGTACAGCTTGAGCCGGGTGGCGGCATCCGCCTGGCCCTTGCTGGCCGGCTGAGCAACGGCAAGGCCGCCCCGCTGGCCGTCCTGGGCAGTGCCGCATGGCAGTCAGCAAACCCGGCCGTGGCGAGCGTCACGCCGTCCGGCACAGTAACCGGGGTGAGCACGGGCAGCGCCTATGTGACCGCGCAAGTCGGCAGTGCCCAGGCCTCGGTTCTTGTGACAGTCACTGCCGCGCCTACGGAGCGTGCCATCACCGATGCGGTCGGCGACCATCCCACAGCTGCCAAGAAGGTCACCGCACCAGCCAAGAGCGCCCAGGTGATCTCGTTTCACCCCACGGTATTGGGGGTGGTGGGTGGGTCAGCGACCTTGTCGGCCACCGGCGGCGGATCGGGCAACCCGGTCGTGTTCACCTCCAGTACGACCGCGGTGTGCACAATCTCCGGTACCGACGGCACCACGGTCAGCTACCTGGCACCCGGCAGCTGCGTCATCGACGCCAACCAGGCCGGCAACGCCACCTACCAGCCCGCCCCCCAGGTCACGCAGACAATCACGGTAAGCAAGATAGCCCAGGTGATCTCGTTTCCCCTTCTGGGATCGGGGTTGGTAAGCGAGT
>JASIGD010000290.1 GCA_030045295.1 Streptosporangiaceae bacterium | reverse complement strand
GTGTCCCGCACGCTGTTCCTGATCTGCGCGCTGCTCGGAGCGGTGGCCACCGAGGGCGGAACCTTTCCCAACACGTGGCACAAGTTCGTGCCGCGGCCGATCCACGTCCCGCCGCACCCGGGCGCGTGGCAGGAGCTGTCCTGGCCGCTGGAGTACCCGCTGGCGCAGAACGAGATGTCGTTCCTGCTGCCGCACTTCCTCGCCGAGGGCCGCGGCCGGCTGGACACCTACTTCATCCGCGTCTACAACCCGGTGTGGACCAACCCCGACGGATTGACCTGGATGGAGGTCCTGCGTGACCAGGACAAGGTCGGCTGCTTCGTGGCGCTGACCCCGACCTGGAGCGAGTCCGCCTGGTTCGCCGACTACGTGCTGCCCATGGGGCACGGGCCGGAGCGGCACGACACTCACTCTTACGAGCAGTACGACGGCCAGTGGATCGGGTTCAGGCAGCCGGTCCTGCGGGCCGCGCGGTCCCGGCTGGGCGAGCCGGTGACCGACACCCGGCAGGTGAACCCGGGCGAGGTGTGGGAGGAGAACGAGTTCTGGATCGAGCTGTCCTGGCGCATCGACCCGGACGGCTCGCTGGGCGTCCGCCAGTATCACGAGTCACGCGCGAACCCGGGGACCAAGCTCACCGTGGAGGAGTACTACGGCTGGATGTTCGCCCACTCCGTGCCCGGCCTGCCCGAACGTGCCGCCGCCGAGGGCCTGTCCCCGCTGCAGTGGATGCGCCGCTACGGCGCGTTCGAGATCAGCCGGGGGCAGGGCGCCGTGCACGAGCAGGAGGTGGCGGCCGGGGAGCTGTCCGACGTCAGCGTCGCCCCGCTCGGGCGGGTGTATTCGGCGGCCCCGCCGGCGACGGACCCGAACATCGTGCCCGCCGGGGCGCCGCCGCCCGACCAGGCGGGCCGGCGGGCTGCCGGGGTGATGATCGACGGCGTGGTCCGGCGCGGGTTCCCCACGCCGTCGGGGCGGCTGGAGTTCTGGTCCTCGACGCTGGCCGCGTGGGGCTGGCCGGAGTACGCGCTGCCCGGCTACATCCGCAGCCACGTCCACCCCTCGCGGCTGGCCGCGGACCAGGTGGTGCTGCTGTCCACGTTCCGGCTGCCGACCCAGATCCACACCCGTTCGGCGAACGCCAAGTGGCTGGACGAGCTCGCGCACACCAACCCGGTCTGGATCCACCCGGCCGACGCGGCCCGGTTCGGCGTCGGCCGCACCGGCGACCTGGTGCGGGTGGAGACCCGGATCGGCTACTTCGTCGCGAAGGCCTGGATCACCGAGGGCATCCGGCCCGGGGTGGTCGCCTGCAGCCACCACATGGGCCGGTGGCGGCTGGACGGCGGGCCGCGCGGCGCGGGCGCCATGATGGCCACCGTCGCCCTGCACCCGAGCGAGGCGGGCTGGCGGATGGAGCATCGCGCGCCAGCCGGGCCGTACCCGTCGGCCGACCCGGACAGCCAGCGGATCTGGTGGACCGACACCGGCGTGCACCAGAACCTGACCTTCGGCGTCCAGCCGGACCCCATCTCCGGCATGCACTGCTGGCACCAGGCCGTCCGGGTCCGCCCCGCCGCCCCGGGCGACCGGCACGGCGACATCGCGGTGGACACCGCCCAGGCCCGGCGGGTCTACCGGGAATGGCTCGCGCTGGCCCGCCCCGCAGGCCTGGTCTCTCCCGACGGCACCCGCCGTCCGCACTGGCTGATGCGGCCGCTCAGGCCCGCCGCCGCGGCCTTCGCCCTCCCCGCGGGGCACCCCGCCGCCGGCCAGGATCACCCGTGACCGGCGTCCCGGTGCCGCCGGGCCGGCCGGAGCTTCTCCGCGCTCTGGGCGCGGTCGCCGGCGGCCCAGCCGACGCCCGCGCCGCCTGCGCCGCCCTTGGCCTGCCGGGACCGGACGCGGCGGAGCACACCGAGGTGTTCGTCCTGAACTGCCCGCCCTACGCCTCGGTGTACCTCGGCGCCGAGGGCGGGCTCGGCGGCGAGGCCGCCGACCGGGCCGCCGGATTCTGGCGGGCCATCGGCATCACGGCCCCCGCCGAACCGGACCACCTGACCGCCCTGCTCAGCCTCTACGCCCGGCTGGGCGAGGCGGCGAGCGAAGCCCGCGCCCCGGCGACTGCCGGGGCGCTGACCCGGGCCCGGCACGCGCTCCTCTGGGAGCATCTGTGGCCCTGGCTGCCCGGCTACCTGGACGCGGTCGGCGACCTTGGGACTCCCGCCCTGGCGCCCTGGGCCCGCCTGGCCAGGCGGGCGCTGCTGGCCGAGCGCCGCGCCCATCCCGGCGGGAGGCTACCGCTGGCCCTGCGGGCCGCCCCGGCCCCGGTCACGGAGCCGGCCGGGACAGGCGACCTGCTGGACATGCTCACCGTGCCCATCCGCAGCGGCTTCGTCCTGACCCGCCGCAGCCTGGCCGTCGGCGCGGACGCGGCCGGCGCCGGGCACCGCATCGGCGAACGGCGCTTCACCCTGCGCGCCATGCTGGAACAGGCTCCCGGAGAAACGCTCAGCTGGCTCGCCCGCGAAGCCGGTCGCTGGTCCGGTCGGCACGCCGGCCACCCCGGCGGCGACGGCCGCCAGCGGGAACGCGATCTCGTCCAGGCCTGGTGGGCCAGGCGGGCAGGCCACGCCGCCCGGATCCTCGCCACCGCGGAAGGCCGGGCGCGCCGGCCAGGCCCGCGCGGGACATAACGACCGCCCGCGGTTCATCTCCTCATGGCTCGAGTGCTTTCAGCAGGCTGCGCAGCACGCGGATGGCGGCGGTGAGGTCCTCCGGATCGGTCGCGTCCTGCAGCGCGGCGCGCGAGGTCTGGGTGAGGGCGTCGCCCTGGCGGACCAGGACAGTTCCGGCCCGTGTCAGGGTGACGGCGTTCTCGCGGCGGGTGTGCGCGGCGACCCGCACGGTCATCAGGCCGGCCGCGACGGCATGGTCGATCTGCCGGCTGACGGTGCCCTTGGTGAGACCGACCCGGTCGGCGATCGCCTGCTGGCTGAGCGGCCCGGGGTGCGCGTCCACGACCGAGAGCACCAGGAACTGGGCCAGCGAGATGCCGAGCTCGCGCCGCAGCAGGGCCTCGCCCTGGCGGTCCATCAGGCCGGCGGCGCGGCGAACGAGGTACCACAGTGTGGCCAGCTCGTCCGGCAGCTCATCGGGCAGGGTGGTGTGGTTCATAGCCGGAGCATAGCCGAAGCGTTTGACAGTCAACCGTCTCTTGTGCAACTGTTGTTTGTGAAACAGATAGACGATCCGGAAGGCCGCTCATGAAAATCCTGGTCGTGCTCGACCATCCCTACACCATCGACTCGGCCGGCAACGTGCCGCACCAGCGCAGCTTCTCGGCCGCGGTCGCCGCCGCCGCGATCCGCGGCGCCCGGTCGGCCGGGCACGAGGTCGACCTGATCGACCTGGCCGCCGACGGCTTCCAGCCGGCCATGACCCGCGAGGACCTGGCTGCCTGGCGGCAGGGCCGCGTCGTCGACCCGCTGGTGGCGAGCTACCAACGGCGGCTGCTCGCCGCCGGGCACCTGGCGTTCGTGTTCCCCGTCTGGTGGGAGGCGATGCCCGCGGCCACCAAGGGATTCCTCGACCGCGTGCTGACCAAGGGCGTCATGTACGAGGAACTGCCCGCCGCAAAGGGCAACCCGTTCCGCAGCCGCATGACCAGGCTCGGCGGGGTCAGCGTCCTGTCGGTCATGACCACGCCGGACAAGGCCTACCGCTGGTGGTACCGCGACCCTCTCACCAAGATCTTGTTCAAGGGCACCTTCGCCAAGATCGGCGTCCGGAACCTCCGCTGGACGAACTACGCCAGCATCGCCGCCAAGACCCCTGAGCAACGCGCCCGGATGCTCCGGCAGACCGAGCAGGCCTTCGCGGCGCTGTGAACCCCC
>JASIGD010000289.1 GCA_030045295.1 Streptosporangiaceae bacterium | reverse complement strand
TCCAGACGCCCGCGCTCGAGGCCGGCCAGCACGAGTTCGGCGCCCTCGGCGCGCGCCTGGCGCGCCGTTTCCAGCCCGATGCCCGAGCTTCCGCCGATCACCACGACGGTCTGCCCCAGCAGCGCGGGCCCGCGTGTGGCGTTGTCAGTCGTTGGGGTGGTCATCATTCCTCCTAGGCGTGAGCGGCGCTCGCCGGGGATGGCGCGGGCCGCCGCGATCTGGCTGCTCCTCCAGGCCGCCCTTGTCGTCGCGGGGCGGCCATGGCTCGTTGACGAGCAGGCGTTTGATCTCCCATCGCGCGGGGTTGCGCGGCTCATGACAGTCAGCACGTGGGCGCGTCATGTCGGGGTCGTGCTTGTCAGCCATCGGTGTGAGCCTGGTGGCGCTGTAGGAAGTTCCTGGTCAGATAAGCGATCATGTCGGGCTGCTCGTCGAGAGCGAAGTGGCCGGCGTCAAGGACGTGGACCTCGGCGCCGGGCACGTCCCTGCGGTACGCGTCAGCCTCCTCGGCCTGGAACGAGGGGTCGTAGCGGCCCCATACGACCTGCAGGAGTGGCTGGCGGGTGCGGAGCCAGTCCTGCCAGGCGGGATAGCTCGCGACGTTGGTGCGGTAGTCATAGAACAGGTCGGTCTGGATGTCTTGCTGGCCGGGTTGGCTGAGGAAGGCGAACTCGTCGGTCCACAGGTCCGGGTCGTAGTTCTCGACGTTCGGGCTGGTTCCGACGTGGCGCTGCCGCGTGGCCGCGAAGGAGAAGAAGTTCTCCCGCAGCGCGGCCTCGTGGGCCTGACGGTCAGCCCAGAACTCACGCCGGGTGTTCCACAGCGGGCCGAGCCCGTCCTCATGGGCGACGGCGTTCTGGACGATGAGCGCGTCGAGCCGTTCGGGATGGGCGATCGCGAGCCGGAATCCCACCGGGCCTCCGTAGTCCTGCATGACCAGGGTGTACCTGGCCAGCCCGAGAACCTGACTGAAATCGCCGATCACCGCGGCCAGGTGATCGAAGGTGTACGCGAACTCCGTGTGGCCGGGTGCGTCGGTGTGCCCGAACCCGGGATAGTCCGGTGCGACGAGCCGGAACCGGTCGGCGAGCCGGTCCAGCAGCGGCTGCCACATCCGGGACGAGGACGGGAACCCATGAAGCAGCAGGATCACGGGCGCATCCGGCGGGCCGGCCTCGCGGTAGAAGACGGACAAGCCGTTGACGTCGACGGTGCGGTACGCCGTGCGGTACATGGTCGTCTCCGTTCATATACGGGTTGGACAGGTCCGGGTACTTCGTGTAGAAGCGGCGGGAGCGCTTGACATCGTCCAGCAGGATGAGGTGGGTCAGCACCATTCCCTCTGGGGGCGGTGGGAGCTCGGCGATCTGGAACCTCCGCCGGTTCGGTCCCACAGCCCGATCGCCACCGGTCTGCAGTTGGTACTGCTTTTCGTGTCCACCTGGCTACTCGACGCCATGTCCATGACGAGTCTCCAGACGGCCGGTGATGCCGGACCGCAGTCGGCCAGATCGCCCAGGGAAATGACCTGTCGCCCGTCTTTGTGCTTGGCATGGCATAACCATCGCACCCCAGGCGCACGATCACCCCCGGGTAAACCCCTGGTCTGTACCTGGTCGCCAGGAGCGATGAGTCCCCGGCCAGACTCCCAGGAGTACGGTCCTCGGCAGGCGTGAGTCCGGCAGCAAGCTAGCGGCTCCTGCAGATCGGCATGCGCACGCCGCTAGCGCGGGCGGGGTGGCGGTGATCGTACCGACCGGCTCGATTGGTTGGCCACGCGCCGGCTCCACGATCGTACCAGGCGACAGATCTTCACCACCGTACGGCGCCGCGACGGGCCGTACGCACCAGGCGTGCCGCGCTACCGGTCTTGCTCGCCGCCGGGAGGGGGACGATCGTGAACATCAGCTCGGTTAATGCCCGGCGCCGACACCACCACCGACGGCGGCCTCATCCCGACCTGGTAGCCAGGCCCGGCGGTTTCCGGGCCGTACCGGCAGTAACCCTTGTCTGGCCTCGCTGAGCCCTGTCGTGGTCACATGTGCCCCCGCAGACCCCACCGGCAGTTCCGGCTGTCAGTTCTGTGCGTTGTTCTGCATTTCCAGCACGTGGCAGCCCTGCTTGGCTAAGAGCTGGCAGTAAATGCAAGAAGCCACGAGGGACGACGCTCATGAAAGGCCTTGCGAATCTCGCCCCGCGCTCTTGGTCGTTCCGTGACGGAAGCCCCGGGGCTGCCATGCCGTATGCAAGGTCCGGAATCGTTTCGGGTCGCGGCCGGGCTCACCAGCTACCGGAGCTTGCGGGACGCGACCAGGACCTAGCTGTCATCCGGGCGTTCGTCGATGAGCTGTCGGCTCAGGGCGGGGCCCTGCTGCTATCGGGGGAGCCAGGCGTCGGTAAGTCGGCCCTGCTTGACGCCACGGAAGAGATGGCCGCGAGAGCCGGCATCCGGGTACTGCGCACAGCGGGTGCGCAATTCGAGGACGTGAGATTCTCCGGACTTAACCACCTCCTGCTTCCGCTTCGCGCTGAACTTAACCGGCTCGACGGCACGCAACAAAGTGCGCTGAACGTCGCCTTGGGTCTCAGCCAGGGCCCGACTTGCGACCAGCTGGTGGTATCGAACGCGGCACTGGCGCTGCTGTGCCAGGCCGCGGCGGACCGGCCGCTACTGCTGATCGTCGACGACCTGCAATGGGTGGACCAGACCAGCGCCGCGGTGCTGGGATTCGTCGCACGGCGCCTGGCCGGCAGCCGGGCTGGCCTCCTCGCCGCGGAACGGACCGGGGCATCGCGCCTTTCCGGCCTCGACGTACCCGGTTACGAGGTGCTGCCGCTCGACGATGACGGCTCGGCGAGGCTGATCACCGCGCGCTTCCCTGATCTGGCCCCGCGGGTCCGGCAGCGGATCGTGGCCGAGGCCCGAGGGAACTGTCTGGCCCTACTGGACCTGCCGACCGGGCTCAGTGACCTGCAGCGCTCGGCTCTGGCCGCGCTGCCGATAGCCCTGCCGCTAAGCCGCCGCCTACGCGCGCTGTTGTGGCCACGGGTCTCAGCCCTGCCCGCAGCCACCGCTTATCTTCTGCTGCTTGCCGTGCTAGAAGGCACGGGAGACCTCAGCCTGCTACGTGCGGCAGCGGCAGGACAGTGTGAGATCGACGATCTCGTCCCTGCCGAGCAGGCTGGTCTCGCGTACGTTGACGAGGCCACCCACCGGGTGATCTTCTCCCATCCCCTAATACGGTCCGCGGTCATGGAATTGTCGGCGAGCGGTGACGTGCGCCGAGCACACCTGGCACTGGCGGCGCAGCTCAGCGATCAGCCCGAACGGGCGGCAGGGCATCTGGCCGGAGCCG
>JASIGD010000031.1 GCA_030045295.1 Streptosporangiaceae bacterium | reverse complement strand
ACCAGATCTCGGGCTCCGGTGCTGATCCGGCTGGGGCCTGCGGGGTATGCGGGGTTTGCGGGGCGAAGACGGGCGTGACCACAGTGATGTCCGGGAGGTGAGTCCCGCCGTGGTACGGATCGTTGAGGACGTAGACGTCACCGCGGCGGATGCCGCGCCGGGTGCCGTGCCCGGTGCCGCCCCGGCCGCCTGGTGAGCTGCCGCCGCCGGCCCTATTGCGCTTTATCACCATTTTTATGGACTCGCCCATGGAGCCGAGGTGCACGGGCATGTGCGGCGCGTTAGCGATCAGGCCGCCTTCGGCGTCGAAGATCGCGCAGGAGAAATCGAGCCGCTCCTTGATGTTGACCGAGTGCGCGGTGGCCCGCAGGCGCACCCCCATCTGCTCGGCGACCGACATGAACAGGTTGTTGAAGATCTCGAGCATCACCGGGTCCGCGGCGGTGCCGATCCCGGCCCGGCCCGGCCGGGGCGTCACGCGGGACAGCAGCAGGTCGCCGCGGTCGCTCACCACCGCCTGCCAGCCCGGCTCGACCACCGTGGTGGCCAGTTCCTCGGCGATGATCGCCGGGCCGCCGATGGCCTGCCCGGGCCGCAGCGCGGCGCGCAGGAACAGGTCCACCTCGGCCCAGGCGCCGGAGGTGAACATCCGGACGCGCGCGCGCCCGGGCGGGAGGGTCTGCGGAGGTCCTGCCCCCGGATCAACGCTGGCCGGCCGCCCCGGTCCGGCGTCGTTTGCTTGGGCCGAACGGGCCGTGGTATCGGCGGCCGTTCGTTCCTGCTGAGCACCGGTGACCTCAACGGACACCGCTTCGGCGATGACCGTCTTGTCGCGCATGAGGAACGAGAAGCGCCTGGCGTACTCCGCCTCGAACGCGCTGGTCATCTCCTCCAGCGACGCCACGGGCACGATGACGGCGGTATCGGTGCCCTCGTAGCGCAGGTGCGCCCGGTGCGCGGCGATGATCCGGCCGGGGGGCACGCCCTCGGCCTCGACTTCGGCGCGGGCGTCGGTCTCCAGCGGCTCCAGGATCTGGGGCAGCCGGTCGATCAGGTCGCTGGTGAGCGGCGCCTCAACCGCCTGCTCGCGCATGGCGATGATGTCGGCCAGCCCGATCCCGTAGGCGGACAGCACCCCGGCCAGCGGGTGGATGAGCACCCTGGACATGCCCAGCGCGTCGGCGACGGCGCAGGCGTGCTGGCCGCCGGCGCCGCCGAACACGTTGAGGGCGTACTCGGTCACGTCGTAGCCGCGCTGCACGGAGATCTTCTTGATCGCGTTGGCCATGTTGGCCACGGCGATCTCGATGAAACCGGCCGCGACCTGCTCGGGCCCGCGGCGGTCGCCGGCGGCCGCGGCGATCTGCCCGCTGAGCGCGGAGAACCCGGCCTTGGTGGCCTCCTCGTCGAGCGGCTGGTCGGACTTGTCGCCGAACACCCGCGGGAAATACGCGGGCTGGATGCGGCCGAGCAGCACGTTCGCGTCGGTCACGGTGAGCGGGCCGCCGCGGCGGTAGCAGGCGGGCCCGGGGTCCGCGCCGGCCGAGTCGGGACCGACCCGGTACCGACTGCCGTCGAAGTGCAGGATCGAGCCGCCGCCCGCGGCCACGGTGTGGATGGACAGCATCGGCGCCCGCATCCGCACCCCGGCGACCTGCGTCTCGTACTCGCGCTCGAACCCCCCCGCGTAGTGCGACACGTCGGTCGACGTGCCGCCCATGTCGAACCCGATGACCTTGCCGAACCCGGCGGCCTGGGCCGTGCGGGCCATGCCCACGATGCCGCCGGCCGGCCCGGACAAGATGGAGTCCTTGCCGCGGAAGCTGGCCGCGTCGGTGAGGCCGCCGTTGGACTGCATGAACAGCAGCCGGACGCCCGCTAGCTCGCTGGCCACTTCGGTCACGTACCGGCGCAGGATGGGCGACAGGTAGGCGTCGACCACGGTGGTATCGCCTCGCGACACGAGCTTCATCAGCGGGCTGGTCCGGTGTGACTCCGATACCTGCGTGAAACCTGCCTCGCGGGCGATGGCGCCGATGCGTCGTTCATGCTCGGGGTAGCGGTAGCCGTGCACGCAGACCACCGCGACGCTGCGCAAGCCGTCCTCGTGGGCCTTCTTGAGCTGCTCGGCCACCGCGTGCCCGTCCAGCGGGGTGAGAACCTCGCCGCGGGCACCGATCCGCTCGTCGGCCTCGATGACCCGCTCGTACAGCAGTTCCGGCAGCACGATCCGCCGGTCGAAGATGCGCGGGCGGTTCTGGTAGGCGATGCGCAGGGCGTCGGCGAAACCCCTGGTGATGACCAGGACGGTCGGCTCGCCCTTCCGCTCGAGCAGCGCGTTGGTCGCCACCGTGGTGCCGAGCCGCACCGAGCCGATCCGCTCGGCCGGAACCGGGTCACCCGGCGCGATCCCGAGCAGGTGCCGGATGCCGGCGACCGCGGCGTCGCGGTAAGCGCTGGGGTTATCGGACAGCAGCTTGTGAGCGACCAGGCGCCCGTCGGGCCGCCGGGCGACCACATCGGTGAACGTGCCGCCCCGGTCTATCCAGAATTGCCACTGGCCGTCCACCAGGCCTGGCTACCCCTGGTCCGGCACGGTCAGCTGGTCTTCGGGGAGGAAGGGGTGGTAGGGGTGGTAGGGGTCCAGGTCGCGGTAGGCGGTCTGCACGTCCGCGGCGGTCAGCGTGGTCAGGTCTTCCGCGGTCGCCTGCTCGCCCAGGCTCACCACCCGGACATCCCGGCACGCGCAGGCCCGCTCGAACAAGGACCTGGCGAACCGTCCGTTACCGAGCTCGTCGATCCGGCCTTCGTGGCAGGCACGGGTGAAGATGGCGCTGAGCACCTGCCGGGCGGGCGAGTCGAACATGTCCCCCGCCTGCTCGGCCAGCAGGACCGCGATACGGACCAGGTCGTCCGGCTGGTAGCTGGGGAAGGTGACCCGGGTGGCGAACCTCGACGCCAGGCCGGGGTTGCTGCGCAGGAACCTGTCCATGTCGTCCGGGTACCCGGCGAGCACGATCACCAGCCGGTCGCGGTCGTCCTCGGCCCGCTTGAGCAGCGTCTGGACCGCCTCGGAGCCGAACGCGTCGCCGCCCTCGTACCCGTCGTTATGCAGCGAGTACGCCTCGTCGATGAACAAGACGCCGCCCACGGCCGAGTCGACGAGCTTGTTGGTCTTGATCGCGGTCGAGCCGAGATGCTCGCCGACCAGATCCGCCCGGTGCGCCTCCACCACCTCGGGCCTGACCAGCAGCCCGAGGGCGGCGAAGATCCGGCCGAGGATGCGGGCGACCGTGGTCTTGCCGGTGCCGGGCGGGCCGGTGAACACGAAGTGCCTGGTCGGCGGCTGGCTGGTCAGCCCGTGGATGTCGCGTAGCTTGGCCACGCGCAGCTGCGCGGCGATGGCCCGGACCTGCTGCTTGACCGGGTCAAGGCCGACCAGCTCGTCCAGCTCGGCGATCGCGCCCTCGACCGTCGGCGTGTCCTCGTAGCCCCGCAGCCGGGAGGTTAGCTCCGAGAAGGCCCGCTCCAGGTCGCCCGCCCGGATCGTCACCAGCTCCTCCCGCGAAGGCTCCATGGTGTGCGCCATGACCCGCACGTCGCGAGCCTGGCCAGCCTTCTCCAGCAGGCTGCGGACGAACCTGCCGTTGCCGAGCTC
>JASIGD010000288.1 GCA_030045295.1 Streptosporangiaceae bacterium | reverse complement strand
GACTGGGCCAGCAGCCGGCCCCCGTCGACGGCCTCCTGCGCGCCGACCTCGGAAAGCCCGACGTCCACCCAGCCGGTGAACAGGCCTTTCGCGTTCCATTCGCTCTCGCCGTGCCGGAGCAGCACCAAAGTCCTCATACTCCGAAAGCGTAGCCGGGGAACAGGCTGCCGCTTGACGGGGTTGGTTAGAGCGTGCATGAAGTGCCGCGACGCAGCGCTGCGCTCCGGAGCCCCAGGCGGATCGCGACCATCAGCCTTCACACGTCCCCCCTCGACCAGCCGGGTACCGGCGACGCGGGCGGCCTCAACGTCTACGTGGTCGAGGTGGCCAAGCGCCTGGCCGACCGTGGTATCGAGGTTGAGATCTTCACCCGCGCGGTCTCCCGGGACACGCCGCCCGCGGTCGAGCTCGCCCCCGGCGTGCTCGTCCGGAGCGTGGTAGCCGGGCCGTTCGAGGAACTCGACAAGAACGCGCTGCCCGGGCAGATCTGCTCGTTCACCTTCGAGGTGCTGCGCGCCGAGGCCGCCTTCGCGCCCGGCTACTACGACCTGCTACACGCGCACTACTGGCTGTCCGGACAGGTCGCGGCGGTCGCGGCGGAGCGGTGGGGAGTGCCGCTCATCCAGTCGATGCACACCCTCGGCAAGGTGAAGAACCTGGCCCTGGCCGCCGGTGACTGCGCCGAGCCGGCGGCGCGGATCCGCGGCGAGGGCGAGGTCGTGGCGGCCGCCGACCGGCTCGTGGCCAACACCGCCGAGGAGGCTCGCCAGCTGATCGACCTGTACGGCGCCGACCCCTGGCGGGTCGAGACGGTCAGCCCGGGCGTGGACCTGTCCGTGTTCCGGCCCGGGCCCGCCGCCGCCGCGCGCCGCCGGCTGGGCCTGCCGGCCGATGCCACCGTGCTCGTATTCGCGGGCCGGATCCAGCCGCTGAAAGGACCGGACATCGTGCTGCGCGCCGCGGCCGAACTGCTCCGGTCCCGCCCCGCGCTGGCCGACCGGCTGCTGGTCGTCATCGTCGGCGGCCCGAGCGGCTCCGAGGTCGGCGCCCCTGGACGGCTGGACGGGCTGGCCGCCGCGCTGGGCGTCTCGGATCGCGTCCGGCTGGAGCCGCCGTGCCCGCAGCGCGAGCTGGCCGACTGGTACCGGGCCGCGAGCATGGTGCTCGTGCCGTCGCACTCCGAGTCGTTCGGCCTGGTCGCGCTGGAAGCCCAGGCCTGCGGCACGCCGGTGGTGGCCGCCGCGGTCGGCGGGCTCCGCACCGCCGTCCGGGACGGCTTCTCGGGGGTCCTGGTCGACGGGCACGACCCCGTAACCTGGGCACGGGTGCTCTCCGGGCTCATCGGTGCGCCGGGCCGGCTCGCGGAGCTGTCGCGCGGCGCGCTCACCCACGCGTCCGCCTTCGACTGGCCCGCGACCGCAGACCGCCTGGTCGGCGTGTATACCGGAGCCATGAACGAGGCCGCCGCGACCGTCCGGGCATGAGTCCGGGCATGACCGGCGACCCGCAGGTGCCCGGCGACGCCCAGATCGCTCTCCAAGCCGCCCTGGGCGAGCTCGGGCTGTCCTACGAGAGCCCACGGCCCGGCGCGTACCTGGTCCGGCTCGAAGGCCAGCACAAGCTGGCCACCATGACCTGGCTCATCGTCGGCGCGCACAGCCTCAGCGTGGAGGCGTTCTTCTGCCGGCAGCCCGACGAGAACCATGCGGCCTTCTACCGTTTCCTGCTGGAACGCAACGGCCGCATGTACGGCGTCCACTTCAGCCTCGACCCGGCCGGCGACGTCTACCTGACCGGCCGGCTGCCGCTGAGCGCGATCAGCACCGCGGACATCGACCGGCTGCTCGGCTGCGTGCTCAGCTACTCCGACGACAACTTCGACACGGCGCTGGAACTCGGTTTCGGCTCCGCGATCCGAAGGGAATGGGCCTGGCGGGTCAAGCGCGGGGAGAGCCTGGCCAACCTGCGCGCGTTCGCCCGCTTCGCCGACCCGGAACGCTGACCTCAGCTGATCGCGGCGGCCGACCTCAGCTGGATCGCGCCGTCTGCACCGCCGCCACCGAGCAGGGACGAGTTCGCCGCGTTGACGAGGGCGTACGCCTGCTGCCTGGTGATGTCCCCGTGGACCAAAGTGATCTGAATGCCGCACCGCCTATTGGACGGGTCCCATTGTGGGTACATTGACGACCGTGAACCGGTTGGGTGATCTCGAACGCGCCATCATGGATGTGCTCTGGGAAACTGACGCTCCCCTCACGGTGCGGCAGGTCAGTGCTAGGCTGACCGAACGTAATCTAGCTCACACCACCGTGATGACGGTGCTTGACAGGCTCGCCAAGAAGGGATTCGCGAGGCGGCAGCGCGATGGGAGGGCTTGGCGCTATTGTCCCGCCGCGACCCGAGAGACCTACGTAACCGAGCTCATGCTGACCGCGCTGGACCAGACCGGTGACCGCACGGCGGCCCTGACCCGGTTCGCCCAGTCCGTCTCCGGCGTCGAGGCAGACGTTCTGCGTGACGCCCTGGAAGTACTCGAAGGTGACGGCGGAGGAGATGAAGGGACTGGCTGACTCGGCGCTGCTCGCCGCGGTCGCCATGGGAAGCGTGCTCGGAGCCTCGGCACTGGTGCAAGCCAGCTGGCCGCGCCGGTCGCCGGCCGCGGCCATCTTGCTGTGGCAGGCGCTCGGCCTGGCCGCAGGCCTGGCCACCGTCGGCGCGCTGGTCAGCCTGAGCCTGCCCGGCGGCGGCATCGGGGTGGCCCGTTCGGTGCTGCATCTCGGCACCGCGCTCCGGACCGGTTCCGCCTTCCGGGCCAGCGCCGTGTTCAGTGTCCCGGCCGCCTTCGGCGGGACGGGCGCGATGCCGACCCTGCCGGTCGCCTTCCGGCTGACCTGCCTGGCGGCAGGGCTGGCCCTGCTCGCGTCGCTGTGCTGGGTGCTCATCGCCGCGTCCGCGGCGGTGCTGCAGGCCAGGCGGCGGCAGCGGGCCCTGCTCGCGCTGCTCGCCCACGGCGACCCCAAGGTGCCCGGCGCTCTGGTCGTGGACTACCCCACGGCGGCGGCCTATTGCCTGCCCGGGCTGCGGTCGCCGATCGTCGTCGTCAGCGTCGGCACCCTGGAGCTTCTCGGCCGGGGCGAGCTGGCGGCCGTGCTGGCGCACGAGCACGCGCACCTGCGCGAACGGCATGACCTGGTGCTGCTGCCGTTCACCGCGCTGCGGAGGGCGTTCCCGCGGTCCGCGACGTGCGCGGAGGCTCACCGCGCGGTGGCGCTGCTGGTCGAGATGCTCGCCGACGACCACGCCCTGCGGGCCCGGCCCGCCCGCGAGCTCGTGTCCGCCCTGGTGCGGTTCGGCACGGCCGGCGCCTGCGCGGCGCCGACTGGCGCGCTGGC
>JASIGD010000287.1 GCA_030045295.1 Streptosporangiaceae bacterium | reverse complement strand
GGCGCGGCGCGGCCGGGTGTCCGCGCTACGGCGGGCGGACGGCCGGCGATGTCCGCCGCGGCTGGGAGGCGAACAGGCTCAATCCGAGCGCCCGGGACAGGTGCCGGGCCGCCAGCTGACCCCGGACGCTGTTCCCCGCCGGATCCAGCAGCGGAGAGAAGGTCCCCAGGCCGCCCTTGCCGGGCGAGACCGCGACGATCCCGCCTCCGATCCCGCTCTTGCCGGGGACGCCGACGTCGAACAGCCAGTCACCCGAGGTCTGGTACATCCCCGCGGTCGCCATGACGGCCAGCGTGTCCTGGCACACATCCGGGGTGACGACCCGCAGCCCGGTCACCGGGTTGACCCCGCCGTCGGCCAGGGTGGCGCTCATGACCGCGAGGTCCTCGGCGCTGGCGAGCAGGCAGCTCTGCCTGGTGTACAGGTCGATCGCCTCGGCCGGGTCACAGTAGACCCGGCGCCGGCTGGCCAGGAGGTTCGCGATGGCGCGATTGCGGTGATTGGTCGCCGAGGCGGACGCGTAGACCTCATCGCTCAGCGCAAGCTCACGGCCGGCGAAACCGGACAGCCCGTCGCGCAGGAACTCCCACTTCGCGGCGCTGCTGCCCCCCGGCGCCAGGCTGGTAGCGGCGATGGCCCCCGCGTTCACCATCGGATTCGATCTGCCGTCCGCGCTGTGCTCGACCGCGGCCAGCGAGTCGAACGCGAGCCCGGTCGCGTTCACCCCGACCTTCTGCCTGACCTCTTCGGCGCCGAGTGCCTCGGCCACCAGGGCGAAGACGAACGGCTTGGCCACGCTCATGATCGCGAACTCATACCGGGTGTCGCCCGCCCGGTACAGGCTGCCGTTGATGTCCGCCACGCAGATGCCGAACAGGTGGCCGGGCACCCGGGCCAGCGCGGGATAGGTGTGCGACGGTTCGCCGCGATCATCCGACCGGTACAGCCGGTAAGCCTCGTTCACGGTGGCCTGGATCTGCCGGGGCGAGGGCAGGTGACCGGTCGATACGTACCGGGCCCGGCTGGCCGGCGCCACTAGGCGGCTCGCATCCCGATGGCCTGGCGGCCGCTCAGGGCTGCGCGCCCAGGGTGACCGTGGCCGTGGCCGAATGGCCGGCTCGGGTGTAGCCGAGCGAGACGGTGTCGCCTGGTTTCTTGGTCAGGGTCAGCTCTTGCAGCTGAAGGTTGCTGGTGGCCGGGGCGCCGTCGATGGTGGTGATCACGTCGTCAGCGCGCAGCCCGGCCACCGCGGACGGGCCGCCGGACGTGACCGCCTGGACGAACAGCCCTTCCGGCACGCCGGCCTGCGCGGCGGCCGCGGGCGGGATCGGCACCGTCGACAGGCCGAAGAAGGCGTGCGTCACCCGCCCGGTGGCGATGATCTCATCGGCGATGGTCTTGGCCAGGTCGACCGGGATCGCGAAGCCCAGCCCGATGCTGCCGCCGGCCGAGCCCGGCACGGTGGCGCCCGCCGTCGGCACCCCGATGAGCTGACCCGAGCAGTTGACCAGGGCGCCGCCGCTGTTGCCGGGATTAATGGCGGCGTCGGTCTGCATGGCCGAGACCAGCAGCGCCGACTTGTCGTTTTCGCCGGGGACCTCCACGGTCCGGTCCAGCGCGCTGATGATCCCGGACGTGACCGTGCCGGACAGTCCGAGCGGGGCGCCGATCGCCACGACCGGCTCGCCGACTTTCACCGACGCCGACGTGCCCAGCGCGATGACCTTGAGCGCGCGGGGCGGCTGGACGTGCAGCACGGCCAGATCGGTCTGCGGGTCCCGGCCGGTGATCGTCGCCGGGGCGGTCAGCCCGTCGGAGAACAGGACCTCGACCGAACCGCCGTTGGCGGCGATCGAGATGACGTGATTGTTGGTCAGGATGTAGCCGTCGGACCGGATGACCTCTCCCGACCCGGTGCCGCTTCCCTCGCTGCTGCTCGCGGCGATGGTGACCACGGAGGGGAGCACCTCGTCCGCGACAGGGGTGACCGCGCACGCGCTGACCGTCGCGGAGGACGCTGACGTAGCGGTGGAGGTCGGCGAACTCGTGGCGGTGCTGGTGCACCCGCCCACCACCAGCACGACGACCAGCGCGGCGCCTACGGCCGCCCAGCGCAGCCGCCGGCGTGAACTCCGCGCGTGCTTCGACCCGGTCATATCGGCCTCTCAGGACCCCAGCCGGAAGGGATGCCAGCAAGGTATCAGGCGAGGAAGAACAGCGTCCAGACGACGTCGGCCCGATGAGGAACGGCAGCTTCACCCGTGGGGGGTGACGACGCCCCGCGACGGCGCGGGTTAGTGTCGGTAATAGCTCGCCGGACGCGCGGAGGGAGAAGGATCATGGCCGACCTGACCTGGCGCTGGACTCGGCTGCTGCTGGCCTGCGCCGTGGCGGCCGGGGTGGTCGTCGCGCTGACCGGCTGCAGCAGCGGCCCGCCCGCTTACTGCACCGCCCGGACGAACTTGCAGAACTCGGTCAAGGGACTGACCAGCCTGAACGTCAGCAGCGGAGTCAGCGGCCTGAAGACGCAGGTGCAGAAGATCCAAAGTGACGCCGCCGCGGTGGTCAGCTCGGCCAAGAGCGACTTCCCGAGCGAAACCAGCGCCATCAGCACGTCGGTCGACGCGCTCAAGAGCTCGGTCACGGCGCTGGCGTCGAGTCCTTCCGCGGGGCAGATCGCCACGGTCACCAAGGACGCGGCCAACGTGGTGAGCTCGGTCAAGAGCTTTGTGGACGCGACCAGTTCGAAGTGCAGCTGATCACGGGGAAAGAGGTTGCCCATGAGCTTTTCACCGCGACTCATCCGGGCGGCGCTGCTGGTGGCGGCCGCCGTGGCGCTGGCCTTCGCGGCGGCTCAGCTGCGTGAGAAACGCCAGCTGGCGGACCTTACGGTGGAGAACATCCACGCGCAGCTCGATGCGCTGGATCCGGTCACCCGGGCCGCGGTCATCGCCCGGCTGAGCTCGGATGAGGTGAAGAAGGCCCGCAGCCAGGGCCAGTGACCGCCGGGAGTTCCCTCGTGCCCGTACGCGCTGTAGGTCCGGACGGCGGTCACGACATAGTAGAGACTATGAGTTCCGTACCCGGGCCAGGCCTGTGGCAGGGCTGGCGTTCGGCCATATTCGCTCCGGTCGGCGACGGCCAGCGACGCCGGCGCGGGAGCGACGGGGTGCGGCTGGCCGCCGCGGTGCTGGCCGTGCTGTGCTGCGTGCTGGTCATCCACTTCAACTCGCGGATCGACCAGGCCATCACCGCGGTCATCCACCCGCCGCCGCGGAGCATCACCTGGCTGGTGACGGTGGTCTACCAGGTCGGCTCGTTCGGCGTGGCGATCGTGCTGGTGCTGCTGGCCGTGGTCGCGCGCCGGTGGGAGATCGCGCGCGACATCGGGTCGAGCGCGGTCGGCACGGTGCTGGCCTGCGGGCTCCTGATCGCCGCGCTGGGCAGCAGGGGCGGGCGGTCGAGCGGGGTCGAGGTCCACGGTTACTACCTGACGTTCCCGGTCTTTCAGATCGCCCTGTTCGCGGCGGTCACGACGGCGGCGCTGCCGTACCTGGCGCGGGGCGTGCAGCGCATCATCGAGATCTTCATCGCCCTGGTGGCGCTGGCTGGCGCGGTGGGAGGCCACGGGCTGCCGCTGAACGTGCTCGGGAGCCTGGCCATCGGCTGGGGGGTAACGGCGATCGTCCGCCTGGTCTTCGGCTCACCGCTCGGCCTGCCATCAGCCGACGACGTACGGCTGCTGCTGGCCGAGCTCGGCATCGGCGCGGACGGCGTGCAGCCGGCGAGCAGGCAGGTCTGGGGGGTGGCGCAGTACGAGGCCACCGAAAACGGCCAGGCGGATTCGTCCGGGAAGCTGGGCATCGAGGTCTACGGCCGGGACGCGGCCGACGCCAAGCTGCTGACCAAGGCGGGCCGGTTCGTCTGGTACCGGGACTCCGGGCCGAGCCTGACCATCACCCGGCTGCAGCAGGTCGAACACGAGGCCTGGCTCACGCTGCGGGCCGGCCAGGCGGGCGTCGCGGTGCCGGAGGTCATCGAGGCGGGCACGGCGGGACGATCCGGGGACGCGCTGCTGGTCTCACGGCTGCCGACCGGGACGACCCTGGCCGACGCGGACGCCGCCGACCTCGCCGACGTCACGCTGGAGGACCTGTACCGTCAGCTGCTGACCCTGCGGCGGGCCCGCATCGCGCACGGCTCGATCAGCGGTGACACGCTGCTGGTCGACTCGGACACCAAGACCATCGTGATGACCGGCTTCCGCAACGCGTCCTCGAGCGCCTCGCCGGATCAGCTCGATCGCGACCTGGCCGGCGCGATAGCGGCGACCGCGGTGACGGTCGGCGCCGAACGAGCCGCCGATATCGCGGCCAAGTGCCTGACACCGGAGGAGCTCTCGGGCGCCCTGCAGCACCTGCACAAGCCGGCGCTGGACCCGGCGCTCGGCCGGAGCCTGCGGGGCAACCGCGCGCTGCTGGCCGACGTCCGGCAGCGCGCCGCCGCGGCCGCCTCGATCGAGCTGCCGAAGCTGGTGGAGCCGCGCCGGGTGAGCTGGCCGACCCTGGTCATGCTCATCGGCTCGCTGATCGGCGGGTGGGCCCTGATCGGGGTGCTCATCGACGTGTCCAAGTCCTTCGACACCATCGTCGGGGCCGACTGGCTGTGGGTCGTCATGGCGTTCGTGCTGTCCCAGCTCGCCTACGTGGCCTCGGCCTTCGAGAGCATCGGCAGCGTGTCCGGGCCGCTCCCGTTCGGGCGGACGGTGGCCGTGGAGGTGGGCAAGGCGTTCAGCGCGCTGGCCGGCGGGACCGCGGCGGTGTTCGCCACCCGGGTGCGGTACTACCAGCAGCAGGGCTACGACGCGACCGTGGCGCTGAGCTCGGGTGCCATCATGGCCACCGCCAGCTGGATCTCGACCGGGGTGCTGTTCCTGGTCTCGCTGCCGTTCGCCTGGGGGTCCATCCACCTCGAGGTCACCCCCGAGTCGGGGGGAAACTCGAAACTGGTGTGGATCATCTTGGCGATCGTGGTGCTGGTCGCGCTGGCGGCCGGGCTGCTCCTGGCCGTGCCCCGGCTGCGCAGGCTGGCGGCCGAGAAGGCACGTCCCAAGGTGCAGGACATCTGGGCCAACCTCAAGCAGCTGGCCAGCTCTCCGCGCAAGCTGGTGCTGCTGCTGGGCGGCGCGTTCGGCCGAGACCTGGTGGTGGCGATGGCGCTGTCGGTCTCGCTGCTGGCGTTCGGCGACCATCTGCGGCTGCCCGTCCTCCTCGTGGTCATCGTGCTGTCCGCGATGATCGGGGGCATCGCGCCGACGCCGGGCGGCCTGGGAGTGGTGGAGGCGGGCATGATCCTCGGCCTCACCTCGGCCGGCATCTCCGAGGCCAACGCCACCGCCGCGGTCTTCGTGCAGCGCCTGTTCACCTCCTACCTGCCGCCCATCTGGGGCTGGGCCACCCTGGTGTGGATGCGGAAGAAGGAGTACCTGTGAGTGGGCTTCACGCCGGACCGTGGCCGCGACCCGCAGCATCCCGATAGGAGGACCAATGTCGGCACCAACCCCGCCTTCCCCGCCTGACCCGGACGATGACCTGGCTCCGGTCGACTTCCTGGCGATCGAGTTCCCCGGCGCGCACCTCAGCGCGGCAGGCTTCCAGCAGCTGCTCTCGCTGGCCGACCAGGGCGTCATCAGCATCCTGGACCTGGAATTCATCACCAAGAACGCCGCAGGCAACGCCAGCAAGGTCGACGTCGACGACGTGCCCAACCCGGACGGCGTGGACCTGAGCGCCTGGGCGGGCGCCTCGTCCGGGTTGCTCGACAGCGACGATATCGACGAGATCGCCGTGGCGATCAAGCCCGGCAGTCTCGCGGCCGTCATCGTCTACGAGAACCGCTGGGTGCTCAGCCTGGTCAACACCTGGCGGCGCGACGGCGCGCGCTTCATCGCCGACGGCGGGATATCAGCCAGCGACATCGTCAGCGCGCTCGACGCGACCGAGACCGCCTAGCCCGGGTAAGGAGATCACGATGGGCATCTTGAAGACCGCCGCGACGGTCGCCGTGGCCAGCTCCGTGCACGGGCGGATCCAGCGCAGGCAGCAGCAACGGTGGGCGGCGCAAGACCAGGCCGCGGCGCCGGGCCAGCCGCAGCCGCCGACGGGCGC